>JBDHVF010000249.1:0-9794 GCA_039809605.1 Polyangiales bacterium
GCCCGCGCCTCCGCGCGCGGTGTCGGTCGCGCACCCGTCGCCTCCGCGCTCCGTGTCGGTCACGAAGCCCTCGCCCTCGCGCGCCGCGCCGGTGGTCCCCTCGGTGGCGCCGCCGGCGCCGCCCGTCGCGCCGCGCAAGCTCTCCCCGCAGCAGGAGATGCACGAGCGCTTCGACCTCGGCGACTTCTCCGGCGCGCTCACCACCGCCGAGACGATCCTCGAGGTCGACCCCGACGACCGCGACGCCACGCACGTCGCCGAGGTGTGCCGCGCCAAGCTCCGCGCGATCTACATCGGCCGCCTGGGCTCGCTCGATCAGGTGCCCGTGCTGGCCGTCGCGCCCTCGGAGTTCCGCTGGCTCTCGCTCGACCACCGCGCGGGCTTCATCCTCTCGCTCGTCGACGGCGTCTCGACCCTCGAAGACATCGTCGACGTGTCGGCGATGCCCCAGCTCGAGGCCCTGCGCACGCTCTACAACCTCACCACGCAGCAGGTCATCATGCTGCGCAATGGCCGCCGCTAGCGGTCGGCGCCCGCGTCGGTCACGATCATCGTGGCGGCGCAGCCCGGCACCGCCGCCGCGGCCGCGGCGTTCTGCGGGCAGCAGATGCAGCTCGTGGCCCCCTGGCACGCGGCGGTCACGTTGGTCTCGTTGCGGCAGACGTCGCCCTGGTCGACGTTGCAGTCCTGGTCCTGTTCGCAGCGCGCGCCCGAGGGCTGCACGGTGCAGGCTGCGAAGGCGACGGTCACGAGAAGAAGGAGCGTCCGCATGGGTGCGCGCTCCTCTACCACGCCTCGCGCGCCGCGCGAAACCCCGCAGGTGCGCGCGGGGGCGGAAGGGTATAACCTCCCGCGCCCCTCATGACCCAGACCCCCAACGACAGCGTCTCCCCGGTGCGCCGCGCGGGCGTGGTGGCCCTCGTCGGCCGCCCCAACGTGGGCAAGAGCACCCTGCTCAACGCCCTGGTGGGCGAGAGCCTGTCGATCGTGACCCCCAAGCCCGAGACCACGCGCGACCGCGTGCTCGCCGTCGCCACGCGCCCCGCGGGCCACGACGCCCAGCTCGTGCTCGTCGACACGCCCGGCATCCACCGCCCGCACCGCCGCCTCGGCGAGTACATGAACACCGAGGCGCGCGCCGCGGCCGACGACGCCGACGCGGTGCTCTACGTCGCCGACGCCACCGACGGCGCGAAGGGCGTCGAGCTCGACGCCGAGGTGCTCGCGGCCCTCGCCAACACCAAGACCCCCGTGGTGCTCGCGCTCAACAAGGTCGACCGCGTGCGCCCCAAGGAGGCCCTCCTGCCCGCGCTCGACGCGTACGGCAAGGCCCGCGCGTTCGCCGAGATCGTCCCCGTGTCGGCCTCGACGGGCGACGGGCTCGACCGGCTCATCGAGGCCCTGGTGAAGCTCGTGCCCGAGGGCCCGGCGCTCTACCCCGAGGACACCCTCACCGACCGGCCCGAGCGCTTCTTCGTGGCCGAGCGCATCCGCGAGGCGGTGATCGCCGAGACGGGCGAGGAGGTGCCGTACGTGACCGCCGTCGAGATCGACGCGTTCGACGAGAAGGCCCCCATCCCGCGCATCACGGCGTCGATCCACGTCGAGCGGCCGGGGCAGAAGAAGATCCTCGTGGGCCGCGGGGGCGAGCGCATCCGCGCGGTGGGCTCGCGGGCGCGCGCCGCGGTCGAGCAGCTCCTCGGCAAGCAGGTGTTCCTCGAGCTGTGGGTGAAGGTCACGCCCGACTGGACGCGCTCGACCGAGGCCCTGGCCCGCCTCGGCTACAAGTCCGAGAAGAAGAAGCCCCGGAGGACGTCATGAACCGCGAGGACCGCCTCGCCACGCCCGCGGAGACGCGCGTCGCGCGCGGCGCCCGCCCCCTGGTCGCCATCGTGGGGCGACCCAACGTGGGCAAGAGCACCCTCTTCAACCGCCTGGTGGGCAAGCACCTCGCGATCGTCGAAGACGAGCCCGGCGTCACGCGCGACCGCCACTACGCCGACGCCGAGGTGCGCGGCAAGCAGTACGTGCTCGTCGACACGGGGGGCTTCGAGCCCGACGCGCGCGACCCGCTCATGGCGGGCGTGCGCGACCAGGTGCGGCTCGCGGTGGCCGAGGCCGACGTGGTGCTCTTCGTCACCGACGGCACCGCGGCCCTCACCGACGCCGACCTCGAGGCGCTCAAGCTCCTGCGCCGCGCGGGCCGGCCCGTGATCTACGTCGCCAACAAGGCCGACAGCGCCGCGCGCGCCATGGAGGCCACCGACCTCTACGCCGCGGGCGCCGACAAGGTGATCGCGGTGAGCGCGCAGCACGGGCGGGGCATCATCGACCTCGAGGCCGCGCTCGACGCGAAGCTCCCCGCGGCGCCCGTCGAAGACACGGTGATCGGCGAGGGCGTGGCGCGCGTGGCCGTCGTGGGCCGCCCCAACGCGGGCAAGAGCTCGCTCATCAACCGCCTGCTCGGCAGCGACCGGCTCGTCGTGACCGAGGTGCCGGGCACCACGCGCGACGCGATCGACACCATGGTCACGCGCGGCGACAAGCAGTACGTGTTCGTCGACACGGCGGGCATCCGGCGCAAGCGCGCGGTCTCGGCGCCCGTCGAGATGACCAGCGTGATGCAGGCCATTCGCGCGATGGAGCGCTGCGACGTGGTGGTGGTGCTCGTCGACGTGACCGAGGGCCTGGCCGACCAGGACCTTCGCCTCGTGAGCCTCGCCGAGGAGCGCGGCCGGGCCGTCGTGGTGGGGCTCAACAAGGTCGACAAGGTGAGCGGAGACGCCGAGCGCAAGGCCGTGGCCGAGACGCACAGGAAGCTCTCGTTCGCGCCGTGGATCCCGGTGATGAAGCTCTCGGCGAAGTCGGGCAAGGGGTCGACGAGCCTGCTCTCGATGGTCGACCGCGCGTGGGAGGCCCACGGCAAGCGCGTGGGCACCGCCGAGGTCAACCGCTTCTTCGAAGAGGTGGTGGAGCGCCACCCCCCGCCCACGCAGTCGGGCCGCGCCGTGCGCATCTACTACGTCTCGCAGGTGGGCACGCACCCGCCGCGCTTCGCGGCCGTGACCAACCACCCCGAGCACGTCGCCCCGAGCTACGCGCGCTACCTGCAGAACCAGCTCCGCGAGCGCTTCGGCTTCGAAGCCGTGCCCGTGCGCATCAGCTTCAAGCCCAAGCGGCGCCGCGAGGACATGGCGTAGCGACGCGCGTCAGCGCGCCGGCGCGACGAAGCCCCGCAGCGCGGCGAGCGTCTCGCGCAGGTGCTCGCTCCAGAGGTCGTTGTGGTGGCCGCCCTCGACGGGCACGAGCTCGCCGCGGGGAAAGAGCCTCGCGAGGCGCTCCCCGTGGGAGAAGGGGATGAGCTCGTCGGCCGTCCCGTGGATCACCCGCACCGGGACGGTGACCCTCGGCGCGAGGGCCTCGCTGTCGAAGCGGTCGCGTACGAAGGCCCCGACGGGCAGCCAAGGGAACATCCCCGCGGCCATCGCGGGCACCGAGCGGAACGGGGACATCAGCGCCACGCGCGCCCCCGCCCCGCGCGCCGCGAGGGCCGTCGCCACGCCCGTGCCGAGGGATTGACCGAGCAGCACCGTGCGCGAGGCGGGCACCCGGAGCCGCGCGCGCAGCAGCGACATCGCGCCGTCGGCCACGTCGACGATGGCCTCCTCGCTCACGGGGTCGTTCGCGAGCGGGCCGTAGCCCGGGTACTCGACGGCGAAGACGTTCCAGCCCTCGGCGTTCAAGAGCGGCGCGAGGTCGGCGCAGTCGGCGAGCTGCATGCCGTTGCCGTGGAAGTACGCCACCGTCCACGCGCTCGCGGCGTCGGGGCCGCGCGGCGACCAGAGCGCCACGACGCGGCGGCCGCCGTGAGAGCGCCCTTCGAGCACGGGCCCGGCGCCCGCGGGCACGGCGCGCGGCGGGGGCGCGGGGAACAGGAGCCTGCGTTGCAGCGCGACCAGCATGAGCGCGGACGCAAGGTACGCGAGGGCGAGCGAGCGCGCGACGCGAACGATCCACCGGCGCGCCGAGGGGCTCACGCGGAATGCATAGCACCCTACGGGCCTCGCGCGCCGGGGGCGTTGCGCGGAGGCGCGGGGCGGGCGATGGTCCGCGCGTGATTCGACTCGATCAGGTCTCGAAGCAGCACGGCTCGCAGATTCTCTTTCTCGAAGCCTCGATGGGCGTGTTCAAGGGCGAGAAGGTCGGCCTCGTGGGGCCCAACGGCTCGGGCAAGTCGACCGTCTTTCGCATGATCGTGCGCGAGGAGCAGCCCGACGGCGGCCAGGTCTCGATCGACCGCGGCGTCACCGTCGGCTACTTCAGCCAGGACGTCGGCGAGATGGGCGGGCGCACCGTCGTCGAAGAGACCATGGCGGGGGCGGGCGCGGTGGCCGACGCGGCCCACGAGCTCCACGCGATCGAAGAGGCCATGGCCGACCCGGCGCGCGCCGACGAGCTCGAGGAGATCATCGAGCGCTACGGCCACGCGCAGGCGCGCTTCGAAGAGCTCGACGGCTACGCGCTCGAGGCGAAGGCGCGCGAGATCCTCGCGGGCCTGGGCTTCTCCGACGAGGTGATGGGCGGCGACGTCGCGCGCCTCTCGGGCGGGTGGAAGATGCGCGTCGCGCTGGCGCGCATTCTTCTCATGCGCCCCGACGCGCTGCTGCTCGACGAGCCCACCAACCACCTCGACCTCGAGTCGATCCTGTGGCTCGAAGGCTTTCTGCGGGGCTTCGAGGGCGCGCTGGTGATGACCTCGCACGACCGCGAGTTCATGAACCGGCTCGTGAACAAGGTCGTCGAGATCGACGGCGGCGAGCTCACCACGTACACGGGCGACTACGACTTCTACGAGCGCCAGCGCGAGCTCATGGCCACGCAGCAGGAGGCCCAGTACGCCCGCCAGCAGGCCATGCTCGCGAAGGAGGAGGCCTTCATCGCGCGCTTCAAGGCCCGCGCGAGCCACGCCGCGCAGGTGCAGTCGCGGGTGAAGAAGCTCGAGAAGATCGACCGCGTCGAGCCCCCGCGGCGGCGCAAGGTGGTGGAGTTCGACTTCCGTCAGCCGCAGCGCTCGGGCGAGGACGTGGCGCGCCTCGCGGGCGTCGCGAAGTCGTACGGCTCGCGGGCCATCTACGACGGCTTCGACATGCTGGTGCGGCGGCGCGAGCGGTGGTGCGTGCTGGGGGTCAACGGCGCGGGCAAGTCGACGCTGCTCAAGATGGTGGCGGGCGCTTCGAAGCCCGACCGGGGCGAGGTCACGCTCGGCGCGAGCGTCACCCTGGGCTACTTCGCCCAGCACGCGATGGACGTGCTCGACCCGCAGCGCACGGTGATCGACACGCTCAGGCACCGCTTCCCCGCGGCGTCGCTGGGGGTGATGCGCAACCTCGCGGGGGCCTTCGGCTTCTCGGGCGACGACGTCGAGAAGCCCTGCCGGGTGCTGTCGGGCGGCGAGAAGGCCCGCCTCGTGCTCGCGGCGATGCTCTACGACCCGCCGAACTTCCTCGTGCTCGACGAGCCCACCAACCACCTCGACATGGCCACCAAGGAGACGCTCCTGAAGGCCCTCGCGGGCTTCGAGGGCACGATGCTCTTCGTCTCCCACGACCGGCAGTTCCTCGGGGCGCTGTCGAACCGCGTGCTCGAGCTCACGCCCGAGGGGCCGCGCCCCTACGGCGGCGGCTACCGCGAGTACGTCGCCCAGACCGGCCGCGAGGCGCCCGGCATGCGCTGATCAGTACCCCGACGCGCCCACCCCGCCCGAGACGATCGCGACGCTCGAGCTCGCGCCGAGGCGCGTGGCGCCCGCGGCCACCATGCGGTCGGCGTCGCCCGCCGTGCGCACGCCGCCCGAGGCCTTCACCCCGAGCTCGGGGCCCACGACCTCGCGCATGAGGGCGATGTCCTCGGCCGTCGCGCCGCCGCCGCCGAAGCCCGTCGAGGTCTTCACGAACGACGCGCCCGCGGCCTTCGAGAGCGCGCAGCCGATCACCTTCTCGTCGCGCGTGAGCATCGACGTCTCGAGGATGACCTTCACCACCTTGCCCTGCGACGCGCCCACCACCCGCGCGATGTCGTCGAGCACCAGGGCGTAGTCCTTCGAGCGCAGCGCGCCGACGTTGATCACCATGTCGATCTCGTCGGCGCCCGCGCGAATGGCCTCGGCCGTCTCGAAGGCCTTCGCGTTGGGCGTCATCGCGCCCAGCGGAAACCCCACCACGGCGCACACGGCCACGGTGCTCCCCCGGAGCTGCTCGCGCACGTAGGGCACGTTCGCGCTGTTCACGCACACCGAGAAGAAGTGCCAGGCCATCGCCTCGGAGCAGAGCTTGCGCAGGTCGTCGCGCGTGGCCTCGGGCTTGAGCAGCGTGTGGTCGATGATGCGCGCGAGGTCGGGCCGCGGCCTCGCGTTGGTGCCCGGGGTCACCGGCGCGGCGCCCCCCTGAGAGACCTTCGGGGTCACCGATCCCTTCGGGGCGGTGGCGCCGAGCTCCTGCTGCACGCGATTGACGACGGCGTCGACGAGTCGATCGATCTCGCTGGACATGACGGCGCGGGACACTACCACAACGGCCTTTCGCGAAGGGGGTGTGATCTTCTATCATCACGGCACAGGAGTACCCCCCGCGATGTCTTCCCGCTCCCTTCGCCTTGGCTTCTCCCTCTCCCTCGCGATGGCGCTGTCGGGCGGCGCCGCGTGGGCGCAGCAGATCAACCGCGGGCCGCTTCAGGTGGTGGGGCTGCGCGCGCCCGACGGCGACAACGACGCCGCCGCCGCCCTCTCGACGGCCATGCGCGAGGCCGCGCGCACCGCGGGCTACGAGGTCAGCGACACCACCCCGAGCTTCGACCAGGAGTTCGCCATGGTGGGCTGCACCTCGACGGGCCCCGAGTGCCTGTCGAGCATCGCGGGCGACATCCACGCGCCGAAGTTCATCTACGGCTCGGTCACCCGCATCGGCCGCGGCCGCAACGCCCAGCTCTCGGTCGAGGTGAGCCTCTGGGACGAGACCACCCACCGGGAGATCCACCGCGAGGCGGCCACCATCCCCGTGGCGCAGGCGCGCCTCGAGTCGCTGCGCGCCATGGCGCAGCAGATGTTCGTCGCCATCGGCAACCGCGACATGCAGGCTCAGCAGGAGGTGCTCCGCGGCCAGCAGGAGGAGGCCGCGCGCCGCGCCCAGCAGGAGGAGGCCGCGCGCCGCGCCCAGCAGGCGCAGCAGCAGCTCCAGCAGGCGCAGCAGCAGCTCTCGCGGCGCACGACCATCCAGCGCTCGCACGTGCTGCGCTACGTGGGCCTCGGGGTGCTCGGGCTCGGGGTGGTCTCGGGCGTGGTGGGCGTGGTGCAGCTCATCAACTCGAACGGCCAGTCGAGCGACGCGCTCAACGGCAACGGCGACCAGGGCGCCGCGTGGGCGCGCTACGACAACGAGATCAACCCGCAGCGCAGGCTGTCGGTCTCCGACGTGTGCGCGCGCGCGGCCACCGACGCGTCGAACAACCCCGACGCGGCCCTGGCGAACAACCTCTGCGACGCGAACAGCACCGCGCGCGCGATGGCCTACGCCTTCGGCATCGGCGGCGTGGTGATCGCGGGCGTGGGCGCGGCCCTCATCGTGATCGACTCGCTCAACTCGGGCGGCGCGCAGAGCGACGCGGCCCCGACGCCCTCGCAGGCGCAGCAGCAGCGCCGCACGCAGCTCCGCCTGTCGCCCATCATCGGATCGACCGTCGGGGGCCTCTCCCTCGGGGCGACGTTCTGACCTCATGCGCGTGATCGCGGGACAGTGGCGCGGGCGCCGGCTCCTCGGCCCTCCGCGGGGGGCCGAGACGCGGCCCACGAGCGACCGGGTGCGCGAGGCGGTGTTCAACCTCCTCGGCCCGCGGGTCGAGGGCGCGCGCGTGCTCGACCTGTTCGCGGGCACCGGGGCGCTCGGCATCGAGGCCCTCTCGCGCGGCGCGCGTCACGCCACCTTCGTCGAGAGCGACCGGGGGCTCTGCCAGACCATCGAGACCAACCTCGAGAACCTCGAGGCCGCGCCCGAGAGCTTCACCCTGCTCAAGCGCGACGTGCGGCGCTCGGTCAAGACCCTCTCGGGGCCCTTCGACCTCGTCTTCGTCGACCCCCCGTACGGGCACCTGCTCGAGCGCGAGGCGCTCGCGTCGCTCTGCGCGCTCGACGCGCTCGCGCCGGGCGCCACCGTGGTGGTCGAGCACGCCGCCCGCGAGGAGGTCACCCTCCCGCCCGCCGCCGCGCGCGCGCTCACGGCCCCCGACACGCGCAACTACGGCGACACCTCCGTCACCCTCTACACCGCCGTGAAGCCCTCGACCCCTCCCCCCCCTCCGTCGATCCCGCCGTCGCCGTCGCCGCGCCGCGTGGCCGTCTACGCGGGCTCGTTCGACCCGCCCACCAACGGGCACATCGACATCATCCAGCGCGCGGTGACGCTCTTCGACCTCACGGTCGTGGCGATCGCGCAGAACCCCCGCAAGCAGTCGATCTTCTCGGTCGACGAGCGGGTGGAGCTCCTTCGCGCGGTGCTCGGCGACGACCCCCGCGTCGAGGTCGACGTGATCGACGGGCTCCTGGTCGACTACGCGAAGAAGCGCGGCGCGGCGGCGGTGATCCGCGGCCTGCGCGCGGTGGCCGACTTCGACTTCGAGTTCCAGATGGCGTGCATGAACCACCACCTCGCGCCCGCGGTCGAGACGGTCTTCCTCATGACCGCGCAGGAGTACCTCTTCGTGAGCTCCTCGCTCGTGAAGGAGGTGGCCTCCTTCGGCGGCGACATCACCCCCTTCGTGCCCGCCCCGGTGCTCCCCCGCCTGCTCGCCCGCCTCGCCGAGCGCCGGTAGACGACAACTCGCGCGAAGACCCGTCGCGGTGGCATATACTGCCGCGCACCTATGCGCCCTCTCCGTGAGGCTTTCTTCACGCTCTTGTTTTGCGCCGCGATGGCGCCGGGCGTGGCGCTCGCGCAGCCCTCGGCCAACCCCAACGACCAGGTCGCCCGCGAGCATTTCAACCGCGGCCGCGACGCCTTCGCCCTCGGCGACTTCGCCACGGCCGCGCGCGAGTTCGACCAGGCCTACCAGCTCTCTCGCCGCCCGCAGCTCCTCTACAACATCGGCACGGCGTACGAGCGCCTGCACAACTGGAGCGAGGCCAACGTGGCCTTTCGTCGCTACCTCGACGAGGTGCCCGACGCGCCCGACCGCGCCGAGGTCGAGGGCCGCCTGCGCATGATCGAGGTCGAGCTCCAGCACCAGTCCGAGGCGCTTCAGGCCCCGCAGGCGAGCACCCGCGTGGTGGTGGTCGAGCGGCCGGTGGTCGTCGCGGCCGAGCCCTCGCGGCCGTGGCGCGCGGCCTTCTGGGTCGCGGGCGGGCTCACGGTGATCGCGGGCGGCGCGACGCTCGCCGTGGGGCTCATCGCCGACGCCCGCTACAACGACCTCGCGCGCAACTGCGCCCAGACCGCCCAGGGCTGCCGCGCCGACGACATCGACGACATGCGCCTGCGGCAGACGCTCGTGAACGCGGGGATCGTCGCCACGTCGGCGCTCGCCGCGGCCACGGTGACCTTCTTCGTGCTCGACCTCTTGCGCCCCGCGCCCCGGCCCGCGGCGCAGCCCTCGGTGCGCGCGGGCTTCGCGCCGCTCGCGGGCGGCGGCGTGCTCGCGCTCGCCGGGGCGCTGTGAGGGCGGGCGGCCTCGCGCTGACCGCACTCTGCCTCTGCGCGTGCAGCTACGACCTCGACGTGCTCAAGGGCCGGCGCGTCGACGCCTCGATG
>JBDHVF010000250.1:0-9789 GCA_039809605.1 Polyangiales bacterium
AGAAGCCCGCCGCGAAGAAGCCCGTCGCGAAGAAGCCCGCCGCGAAGAAGCCCGCCGCGAAGAAGCCCGCCGCGAAGAAGCCCGCCGCGCCGCCGCCGCCGTCGACGCCGGCGACGCTCGCGCCGGTCGACCTCGCCGCGGTGCCCGAGGTGACGCTGCGCGAGGAGGGCGCGGCGCTCGAGGTGACCTTCCAGGCGCAGCCCGCGGCGAGGCCCGAGGGCGCCGCCCTCACGGGTCACACCGCGTTCGTGCAGGCGCTGGCGTTCTCGCGCGACGGCGCGGTGCTCGTGTCGGGCTCCGAGGACGGCACCGTGCGCGTCTGGGACGTCGCCTCGAGCACGTGCGTGCGCACGCTCACGCAGCACGGAGGCGCGGTCAACTGCGCGGCGTTCACGCCCGACGGCGCGCGGCTGCTCACGGCCTCCGACGACGGCACCGTGAGGGTCTGGCGCGCGGGCTCGTGGGAGCTCGAGCGCACGCTGCGGGGCCACGCGGGCTACGTGAGCGAGGTGCGCCCCGCGGGCGAGGGGCGCGCCGCGAGCTCGGGCAACGACGGCACCGTGCGCCTCTGGGACCTCGCCACGGGCGAGTGCCTGCGCACCGTGCGCCACGGGAGCTGGGTCAACTGCATGGACGTCTCGCCCGACGGGCGCACCGCCGTGGCGTCGTCGACCGACAACGTGCTGCGCGCGTGGGACCTCACCACGGGCCAGGTCGCGCGCGCGCTCGTCGACGCGTCGTCGCTCAACGCGGGCACGGTGATGGGCATGATCGTCGCCGCGGAGAACCGCTCGGGCGTGGGCCACGGGAGCTTCGCCCGCCACGTGGCCTGGGCGCCCGACGGCGCGCGCTTCTACACCTCCTCGAAGGAGCTCATCGAGTGGGACGCGTCGACCTTCGAGGAGCGCGGGCGCGTCGTGGGCGACGGGTGGGACATCACCGGCTTCGCGCTGGTGCCCGCCATGCGCGAGGTGCTGGCGGCCAGCCATGACGCGGTGAGGCTCTACGACCTCGACACGGGCGCGGTCGTGGCCGAAGGGCGCTGGCCCCACGGCGGCGACGTGCACATGGCGGCGGTCTCGCCCGACGGACGCCTCGCCGCGTGCGGGTCGAGCGACGGCGTGGTGGGGCTCTGGGAGCTCTCTACTCTGCGCACCGGCGGACGCGCCGAGGGCCACCTCGCGCTCCCGCACGCGACGGCCGCGGCACCCGACGGCTCCGTCGCGCTCACGGGCGGCGCCGACCGCACCGCGCGCTGGTGGGAGCTCTCCACCGGCAGGTCGAGGGCGTACGCGTTCGAAGAAGGGCTGTTCGTCTCGCCGGTGCGCTTCTCGCGCGACGGGCGCTTCGCGCTCGCGATGAACGACAAGGCCACGCTCGCCGTGCTCGACGCGCGCTCGGGCCGCTGCCTCGGCACCGCGCGCTTCCCCGACCCTGGGAACTACCGCCCCTTTCTCAAGCTGCGCGAGCTCGCCGACGGGCGCTGGCTCGTGGGCTCGGTCGGCGGCCCGCTCACCCTCTGGACGGTCGACCCCGTGGCGCCGTCGCCCGAGGTCTTCGCGGGCGACGCGGGGCACGTCACGGCCCTCGACGTCGACGTCGACGGGCGGGTGGCGGTCACCGGGGAGTACGGCGGCGACGGCGGCCCGGTGGTGGTCACCGCGTGGAACCTCGGCGCCCGCATGACCCGGTGGCAGGCGCGCGTCGCGGCGCCGGGCTACGCCTCCGAGGTGAAGGTCGTGGGGGCGCGCGTCGTGGTGCTCACGTCGAAGGGCGCGCTGCTCGTGCTCGACCTCGACGACGGCGCCGTGCGGTCGGCGATGAAGCTCTCGAACGATTACCTCATGGGCCTCGCGGCCGTGGGGGCCGCCGAGGTGTTCGTGCTCGGCGCCCACCCGCTGCGCGTCGACCTGGAGCGGTCGACGGTCACCGCGCGCATCGCGAAGGACGAGAAGAGCTTCTTTCACATGATCGACGGCGACCGGCGCGCGCTGCTCGTCACGCCCGACGGCGTCGCCGAGTGCGACCTCGCCGCGGGCACGCGCACGCCCATCGCGCCGGTGGGGCAGGTGACCAACGTCGCGGTCTCTCCCGGCGGAGGCTACGTGAGCGCCGCGCCCATGAGCCCCGCGCTCACCGGCACCGTGGTCGTGCTGCGCCGCCCGTCGACGGAGCCCTTCACGGTGCCGTCGCCCGCGCTGCCGCCGCGCTCGGCGATGACGCGCGCGACGCTGCGCGCTAGCGACCCTCGCCGCCGGACGACGAGGGCTCCGCGCGGCTGATCTGCCCGCGCATGTCGCCGAAGTACGTCTGCCCCGTGGTGTGGAGGTTGAAGTAGAGCTCGCCCTCCATCGCGATCTGCGCCATGCCCGCGATGGTCGAGACCTTGGTGGGCGCGGCGCCGCCGAGCGAGCCGCTCGGGATGATGCAGCCCATGGTGAAGGCGCCCATCGGGTCGTGGCCGTGCGCGACGGTGCGGGTGATGTGCTCGTTGGTGAGCTCGATCGAGAACAGGCCGTCGGCGAGGTTCTGGCGGACGTCGGTCGCCAGCGAGAAGTCGACGAGGATCGGGCCGAGGATGCCGGGCCGGCCGCAGTGGATGTGGAACATGTTGACCGTCGCGGGATCGACGCCCTCGACGCGCACGTCGACCCAGGCGCGGCTGAGGTCCCTGCTGAAGCGGATCTGACCGTGGCCCCGGTGGCCCGCCTCCACGCGCCTCGCGCGGCTGAGCGAGGGTGTGGTCGAGCGGAACATCGGCGGCGTGGTGGCGGGGGTGTTCTCCTCCTCGTCGGGCTCCTGCTGCGGGCTGAGGAACGCCTCGAACACCATGCCCACGTCGCGCCCGCGGCTCGGGTCGAGCGCGGGCGGGGGCATCGACGACGCGCTCGTTTGCGAGATGGGAGTCGCGGCCTGCGGCGCGGCGCTCGTCGCCGTCTGCGCGGTCGCGTGGGCGGGGCCCGACGTCGACCCGCTGGTGGTGGAGCCGCAGCCCCCGAGCATCATGAACCAGAGAGCGGCACTCATCGAAAGGCGCATCGAGAACCTCCGTTGGAGGCCGCGGAGGGTACACGCGCGCTACCGCACGGTCACGCTCTGCCGCGCGTCGTGGATCGCCCCGTCGCGCGGATCGGTGACGAGCACGCGCACCTGATACACGCCCGGCCGCGCGGGCACGTCGAGGTCGAAGCTCGCGCGCCCGCTGCCATCCACGGCGGTGGACGCGTCGGCGACGACGTCCTGCGCCACCACGACGTCGCCGTCGAAGCCGTAGTCGATGTCGAAGCGAAAGCCCGTCGCGACCTGTTCGAGCGCGCCCGAGGGGCGTCGCGCGAGGAGCTGCCCGGTGGGGCCCGGGGTGATGAAGTCGGTGTTCTGGTTGGTGAAGTAGAGCGTGCCGTCGGCGCCGAAGCCGAGGCCGTGGATGCCCGCGAAGCGCGTCGAGGGGACGGCCGCGCGGAGCTCGGCGAGGCCGAAGAGGCGCTCGGGCCGCGAGGTCGCGTCGATGGGCGCGGGGAAGCGGTAGACGAAGCCCGAGCTCTCCTCGCCGGGGAAGAACGCAGCGTAGAGGGCGCCGTCGGGGCCGAACTCGATGTCTTCGGTCCAGGGGTTGTAGAGCGTCGACGGGAGGTCGAGCGGCGTGCCGTCGAGGTAGGGCGTCGCCTCGATCGCGCCGGTCGTGGCGCGGTACTCCCAGGGCCACGGCTCCGCGAGGAGGAGCGCGCCCTGGCGGTCGAAGGTGACGCCCGTGAGCAGGGTGTTCTGGTCGATGCCCGTGGCGAGATCCCATCGGTAGGTGTTGTCTGCGCGCAGGGGGCTCGGCACGTGGGCGGCGTGGGCGACGCGGGTGACGGTTCCGTCGAGCGCCACGCGGAACGCGTCGCGGCCGCGCGCGGCGTAGATGGCCCCGTCGGGCCCGATGGTGAGCCGCGAGAGCAGGCCCGCGGTGCCGACCGAGGCCACGAGCGTCTCGACGGTGGGCGTCGTGGCGCCGGGCCGCACGCGCTTGATGGTCCCCTCTCGCAAGAGGCCGTAGTAGATGATCCCCTCGTTGTCGGCGACGATGCCGCTGAGCTCGCTCCGCTCGCTCACGTACATCGTGGGCGCGCCCCCGAGCGGCACGCGCCAGAGCGCGGCGTCGTCGCCCGCCGTGAGGTACACGTCGCGGTCACCGCGCACCTGCACCGTCGCGCTGAGCCCGCAGAGCGACGCCGCCGACACGACGACGGAGACGTGCATCGCCCTCGCCGCGCCGGCGGCGCCGACGGTGACGGGCTCGATCGTCACGGCGCCGATGGGGCCGCCCGAGGTGGGGCACGCCACGCCGTGGCAGACGTTCTCGGCGTCGCAGACGAGGCGCGCGCAGCCCGACGCGGCGACGCAGCGTCCCGTGGCCGCGTCGCACGCGCTCCCCGCGCCGCAATGGGCGAGGTTGGGCGCGGCCCCGCACGCGACGGGGGCGCCCGCCACGCGGCATGCCGTCGCCGGGTCGGCGCAGCGCCCGGTGAGAAAGTCGCACACCTGCGGCGCGGCGCAGGCCGAGGGACCGAGCGCGATGCAGCTCGTGTCCGCGTCGGGCGCGGGTGCGTCGGGTGCGGGTGCGTCGGCGACGGGCGCGTCGGGCGCAGGCGCATCGGGCGTCGGGGCGTCGGGCGCAGGCGCATCGGGCGCGGGCGTATCGAGCGCGGGTGCGTCGGCGATGGGTGCGTCGGGCGCGGGAGCGTCGAGCGAAGGTGCGTCGGCGACGGGCATGTCGGGCGACGGTGCGTCGGGCGAAGGCGCGTCGGATGCGAGCACATCGGGCGCGGCGTCGTCGACCGTCGCGTCGAACTGCTGCGCGTCGATGGCGACGTCCTGCGCGGCGTCGAGCGGGGCGTCTGCGCGCACGTCGGCGGGCGCGGCGTCGCCCGAGGTGGCGGACGAGTTCTCGGCGCATGCTGCGAGGAGCGCGGCGAGGAGCGCGACGCGAGGCGCGTGGGGCGGCATCGCAGGCGACGATACGCAGATGCCAACGGCCCTGTCGACGTGAGAAGCAGCGGCTGCGAGCGCGCCGCCCGCGGTCACCCGTCGCTCACGCGCGGGCGCGCACCACCGCGGCGACGCCTCCGCGCGGGCGCAGCGTCGCGAAGTCGTCTTCGCGGATGGTCGCCGTCGGGTCGATGTCGAAGCGCCACCGGCGGAGCAGCGTGGCGAGCACGATGGGGCCTTCCATCATGGCGAAGTGCATCCCGAGGCAGAAGCGCGGGCCGGCGCCGAAGGGCAGGTACGACGCCTTGTGCCGCGCCGCCTCGCGCTCGGGCAGCCAGCGGTCGGGGTCGAAGCGGTCGGGCTCCTCGTACGCGTCGCGGCGGTAGTGCTGCGCGTAGATGCTCACGAACACCAGCGAGCGCGCGGGCAGCCGCGTGCCGGCGACCTCGACGGGCTCGAGCGATCTGCGCGGCACCATCATGATCGGGGGGTAGAGCCGCATCGCCTCGCGGAAGACCCGCGCGCAGTACGCGAGGCGATCGGGCTCCCAGCTCGTGATGGGCGCGCCGCCGAAGGCGTCGGCCTCGGCGCGGGCGCGCGCGAGCGCCTCGGGGTGGCGCGCGAGGAGGTAGAACGACCACGCCAGCGCCGTCGCGGTGGTCTCGTGCCCGGCCACGAAGAGGGTCACCGCCTCGTGGCGCACCTGCGCGTCGCTCATGGCCGCGCCGCTGCCGTCGGGGTCGCGCGCCGTGAGCAGCCGCGTGAGCAGGTCGTCGCGGGTGAGCCCCTGGCGGCGGCGGTCTTCGATCATCTGGTGGATGCGCTCGTCGAGCACGCGCACCGCCTCGCGGAGCTTCGGGTCGCGCACGCCCGGCAGGAAGAACGGCGCCGACGCCCGCGCGTGCGCCCGCAGGAGGAGCTCTCTCGCGCGCCCCGAGGCTCGCGCGGCGAGCGAGGCCGTGGCGTCGAGGGCGAGCACGTGGGCCACGAGGCCCGGCGACGCGAGGTTGTCGTTCACCCACGCGAGGCAGGTCGTGAGGGCCGCGCCGAGGGCGTCGGCCTCGTCGAAGGTGTCGATGTCGAAGAGGGCCGCGCCCACGACCGACATCGCGATGCGCGTGGCCTCGTGGGCGACGTCGATGCGCTGCCCGTCGCGCATGGTGTCGGCCGCGCGCTCGGCCACGAGGCGCATGGTGTCGGCGTAGCGGCGGAGGGGCTGGGGCTGAAAGAGCGGCGACATGAGCTTGCGCTGCGTGCGCCAGAGGGCGCCCTCGCTCGTGAAGAGCCCCTCGCCCGCGAGGTCGTGCAGGAGCACGCGCAGGCCCGGAGACTTCTCGAAGCTCTTCGCCTTCGTGACCAGCACCTCGTGGGCCGCCTCGGGCGTGCAGGGGAAGTACACGGGCAGGTGCAGCACGCGCCCCCGCACGAGCGGCGCCGACTGCGCGGCGAGCGAGCGCTGAAGCGCGAGGCGTTGCGCGGTCGAGGCGCCGAAGCTCCCGAGGAGGTCGACGTCGGGCATGCGAGGCAGGGCGTCGGGCGAGGTCACGGCGCGGCGGAGCATAGGGGCGCGTCGCGCGGCGTTCTAGGGCTTCGACGTCCACCGGCGGACCACGTCGGGCAGGCCGTCACGGTAGGTCGGGTAGCGCGGGACGAAGCCCGTGGCGCGCAGCTTCGCGTTCGAGAAGTTGGTGTGCGCCGTCGCGTACTCGGTGAGCACCGGGCCCAGCAGGATGCCGCACAGCCACCGCGGCACGTACCGGTTGCGCAGCGGGCGCCCCATGAGGCGCGCCATCTCCTGCGTGAAGGCGCTCACGCGCACGGGCCGGTCGTCGACGAGGATGTACCGCTCGCCCGCGCGGCCGTGCGAGAGCAGGTGCACCACCGCGCGCCCGCAGTCGTCGACGTGGATGGGCGAGAAGAACGGGTCGTACCCCTTCAAGCCCACCACGGCCTTGCCCGCGGCGATGGGCTTCATGAAGAGCTGCTCGGCCCACGACGAGGGGCCGTAGACCTGGCCGGGGAACGCGAGCACCAGCGGCGCTCCCTCGCGCGCGCGCTCGGCCACGAGGTCGACGGCGGGCGCGAGGTACGGGCCCCACCCCTTCGGCGGACCGGGCTCTTCTTCGGTGCGCGGCGCGCCGTCGCCCGCGTCGCCGTAGTAGCTGGTGCCGGCGATGTAGACCACGCGGTCGAGCGCGCGCCCGCGCAGCGCGTCGAGAAACGCGCGGGTCATGCGCGACAGGCCCTCGCTGAAGGTGCGCGCCACCCGCGTAGAGACGCGCTTGCCCCACGTGGGCGGCGCCGCGAGAAAGATCGCGCCGTCGCAGTCGAGCGAGTCGACCCAGGGCCCCGGCTTGTAGAGGTCGCCGACGACGGCGCGGGCGCCCTCGCGCTCGAGCGCCGCGGCCTTGTCGGCCGAGCGCGTGAGCACCACGGGCTCGAGGCCCGCCTCGCGCGCGGCGGCCACGGTGGCGCTGCCGATGTAGCCGGTGCCCCCGGCGATCCAGACTCGTTTCATGGGCCTTCCTCGACGTGACGGGTAGAGCGGTAGCTACTACGCGCGAGGGGAGTGAGTCGATGAGGGGGCAGACGCCACCGGCGCGGCGACGCCACGCTGCGGGGCGCCGGCGCGACGGGCGACGACGCGATCCGCGCTACGAAAAGCTCGTATGGAAAGGCGTTTCGGCCGTGCGTCGCACCGGCACGGGCGCTGCTCAACGGCATGGCCAGAGCGCGCCGCGCTCCCACCGCCACGGAGACGACCATGCGTATCACCACTGCCACGACCCTCTTCGCGCTGATGATCTCGGGCTGCACCATCACCACGGCCAACACCCCCGGCCCGTACGTCGTCGCGCGCGGCGACGCGTGCGGGGCCGTGTGCGGCGCGCCGATGGGCTGCCGCACGGCCGTTCACCGCATGTACAACCAGGGTAGCGGTGAGCACTTCTACACGGCGACGCGCGGCGAGGGCGTGACCAACGGCTTCCACGAGGAGAGGGAGAGCTACTTCCACCTCGCCGCGGCGCCCGCGCCGGGGCTCGTGCCGCTGCACCGCTGCCTGATGAGCTACGGCAAGCACTTCTACACCACGGCGCCCAACTGCGAGGGCGTCACGCCGGGCACCGAGGAGGGCACCCTCGGGTACATCTCGACGACGCCGCAGTGTGGGGCCGTGCCGCTCTACCGCAGCTACAGCCCGCGCTCGAACGACCACTTCTACACGACCGACGCGGCCGAGCACGCGCACGCCACGCAGGCCGACGGCTATACCGACGAGGGCATCACGGGCTACGTGTGGCTCTCGCCGGTGTGAGCTCGCGGCGGGAGCGTCGGCGACGATGACGGTCGGGTCGTGGTCCCGCGTGTGTTTCAGGTGCGTGGACGCTTCCATCGGTCGGCGTGGTGTCGTTCGACACGTGCGCGCACGGTGAGGCTCCGCGCATCATCGCGAGCGCCCGCCGCGCGATGCTCGACGTGCGATCGTGAGGAGCGCACGCGCTGAACCGCGCCCCCAGGCGTAGTGCTCGCGCACGCTTCGCTCTCGAAGGCGCGGACCGTGCGGCGTCTACCGACGTCTCTTTCAGAGCCCGTGCGAGCACGTAGGTTGCGTGTGGCCTCACGGATGCGGGGCGGGTCTTCGCGTCGGAAGGAGGAGACCATGACAATCTCGATCTCGCACCCGCGTGCGCTCGTCGCGCTGGGGCTGGTGGCGCTGCTGGGGATCGTGGCCTGCAACGGCGCGCCTGACCCGATCGAACACGGCGGGCAGGCTGCCTTGTCCGACGCAGTCCACGGCCCCGCGTCGGGCCGCGTGGCGGGCTTCTACTTCCTGCCTCCCGTCGTGCCGGGGCGGCCGCGGCGTGGGGACTTCGTGCCAGAGGTGTCACCGACGGTGCAGATCGACCAGATCGAGCCGTGCACGGGGGCGGTGCTGCGAACGATCGCCACGTTCACCCGCAGCGGCGGCCCTGACGGGGCCGTGATCCGCGCGCGGCGTCAGGGGGAGCGCTGCGAGGACGACGACGACGGCACCATCGACGACCCCAACGGTTACTTCTGGGTGCGCTGGCGCACGCGGGCGTTTCACCTCGTGCCGGGGGCGACATACCGCCTCCGTGTGCGCGTGCCCGGTGGGCGCGAGCTGGGCTTCGCCGATGTCGTGGTGGCGCGCAGCGAGCGGGAGTGGCGCTCGATCGACCGCGACGAGTTCGTGCCGCTGCGGCGGGACCACGACCTGCTGATCCGCTTTCGCATCGACCGCCCGGCCGTGGACGGCGACGGCGACGGCGTCTTCGACTGGGACGACAACTGCCCGACGACGGCGAACGCCGACCAGCGCGACAGCGTCGGCGACCACGTCGGCGACGCGTGCCGCTGCCTCGGCGTGACCTGCACGGCGAGCGACGCGTGCCACGTGCCCGGCGCGTGCGACGCGGCGAGCGGGCTGTGCACGAACCCCGCGGCGCCCGACGGCACCGCGTGCGGCGCCGATCAGGTCTGCCGCGCGGGCGCCTGCGTGACGCTCTCGCCGCCGCGGCTGATCGCGCCTCTGTCGACGGCGACGGTCACGTCGCGCAGGCCGACGCTGCGCTGGGCGCCCGCGACCGGCGGCGACGGAGCGCGTGTGCAGGTCTGCCGCGACCGCGCGTGCTCGGTGGTGATCGCGACGATCGACGCGGTCGGGGCCAGCGCGCGCCCCGCGAGCGACCTGCCGGCGGGGATGCTGTTCTGGCGAGCCTTCAGCCGCACGGGCGACTTCACCGCGTCGAGCGCGAGCGCGACGTGGCAGCTCGTCGTCGGCCACCGCAGCGCGCCGGT
>JBDHVF010000251.1:0-9782 GCA_039809605.1 Polyangiales bacterium
CTCGTGCGCGCGGCGGCGGGCGACGGGCGACGCGGGAGGGCGCTCGGAGGGCGAGGGCGCGACGGACGTCGACGGTGGAGGCGCGGCTGTCGGGGCCGCGGGGGGCGGCGCCGCGGGCTTCGCGGGAGGCGCGGGCGTCGTCGCCACGGGGGCGGCGCCCGCCTCGCGCAGCGTCGCAAGCACGGTGCCCACGGGCACCTTCGTGCCCAGGGGCACGACGAGCGACTCGACGACGCCGGGCTGCCAGATCTCGACCTCGACGACGCCCTTGTCGGTCTCGACCACGACGATCACCTGGCCGCGCGCGACCGCGTCGCCGGGCGCGACGAGCCACTCGACGAGGGTGCCCGCCTCCATGTCGGCGCCGAGCGAGGGCATGCGGAACTCAATCATGGGCGCCCACCACGTCGCGCGCGGCCCTCACGATCGAGGCCACCTGCGGCAGCGCCGCGGCCTCGAGGTGCTGGGGGTAGGGGATGGGCACCTCGGCCGAGCACACGCGCGCGACGGGCGCGTCGAGGTCGTAGAAGGCCCCCTCGGTGATGCGCGCCGAGACCTCGGCCGACAGCCCCACGCTGCGCCACCCCTCGTCGACCACGACCGCGCGGCGGGTCTTCTTCGCCGACGCGACGAGCGTGTCGGCGTCGAGCGGGCGCAGCACGCGCAGGTCGATCACCTCGGCGTCGACGCCGTCGCGCGCGAGCTCCTCGGCGGCGTCGAGGGCCTTGGGCACCGAGGCGCCGTACGCGACGAGGGTCACGTGGCGCCCCTCGCGTCGCACGGCGGCGCGGTCGATGGGCACGGCCCCGGCGTCGGACGCGAGCTCGCCCGAGGCGTTGTAGAGCCCGACGTGTTCGAAGATCACCACGGGGTTCGGGTCGGCGAGCGCCGAGGCGAGCATCCCGCGCGCGTCTTCGATCACCGCGGGCGCGAGCACCTTGAGCCCCGGCACGTGGGCGTACCATGCCTCGAAGCTGTGCGAGTGCTGCGCCGCGAGCTGACGGCCCGCGCCCGTGGCCATGCGGATCACCAGCGGGATCGCGAACTGCCCGCCCGACATGTGCCGCAGCGTCGCGGCGTTGTTCACGATCTGGTCGAGGGCGAGCAGGCTGAAGTTGATGGTCATCACCTCGACGATCGGGCGCATGCCGCCGAGGGCCGCGCCGATGCCCGCGCCCACGAAGGCCGACTCGGAGAGGGGCGCGTCGCGCACGCGCTCGGGGCCGAACTCCTCGAGCAGCCCGCGGCTCACGGCGTAGCAGCCGCCGTAGCGCCCCACGTCTTCGCCCATGAGAAAGACCCGCGGGTCGCGCTGCATGGCCTCGCGCAGCGCCGCGCGCACGGCCTCGCGCCAGGTCATGCGCACGCGCCCCTCGGTGGCGGCGTCAGCGGGCATCGGTGGCCTCCGTCGCGTACACGTCGGCGGTGAGGTTCTCGACGGGCTCCCACGAGCCGGCCTCGGCGAAGGCCACGGCGGCGTCGATCTCGGCGGTCACGTCGGCCTCGATGCGCGCCAGGGCCTCGTCGGTGAGCGCGCCGTCGAGGCGCAGGAGGGCCGTGAGGGCGGCGATGGGGTCGCGCAGCTTCCACGCCTCGACCTCGCGCTTGTCGCGGTAGAGCTCGGCGTCGAACATCGAGTGGGCGCGGAAGCGATAGGTCTGGCACTCGACGAACGACGGCCCCCTGCCCTCGCGCGCGTTCGCGGCGGCGGCGCGCACGGCGCGCTCGACGGCCGAGGGGTCCATGCCGTCGACCCGCTCGGCGTGCAGGTCGTAGCTCCGTGCCTTGGCGCAGAGGTCGGGCTGCGACTGCGCGAGCGCCAGCGCGGTGCCCATCGCGTAGAGGTTGTTCTCGCAGAGAAAGAGCACCGGGAGCCTCCAGAGCGCCGCGAGGTTGAGCGACTCGTGGAACTCCCCCTCGGCCACCGCGCCGTCGCCGAAGAGGCAGGCCGTGACGTTCGGCCGCGAGCGCATCTTGTCGGCGAGCGCGAAGCCCACGGCGAGGGGGAGGCCCCCGGCGACGATGGCGTTGCCGCCGTAGAAGCGCGTCGCGGCGTCGAAGAGGTGCATCGACCCGCCGCGGCCTCGGCTGCACCCCTCGACCCTGCCGTACATCTCGGCCATCACCCGCTCCGCGGCGACGCCGCGCGCGAGGGCGTGGCCGTGCTCGCGGTAGGTCGACACCACGGCGTCGTCGGGGCCGAGCGCGCGCATCACCCCCACGGCCACGGCCTCTTCGCCCACGCACAGGTGGAGGAACCCGCGGATCTTGCCCGCGCCGTAGAGCTCCGCGGCGCGCTCCTCGAAGCGTCGGATGAGCGTCATCGCGCGCAGCCGCGCGAGGTCGGCGGCGGCGCCCGTGGACATGGCCGTCGGCACCTCGTCGTTCATGCGCCCGCCTCCAGCGTCGAGGTGTCGCCCTCGGGCAGCCCGAGCTCGCGGGCCTTGAGCAGCCTGCGCATGATCTTGCCGCTGCGGGTGCGCGGCAGCGACGGCACGAACTCGATCTCCTTGGGGGCCACCACGGGCCCGAGGCGCTTGCGCGCGAAGCCCAGGAGCTCGAGCTTCAGCGCCTCGTCGGGCGCGTGGCCGGGCTTGAGCGACACGAAGGCCTTGACCACCTCCATCGCGACGGGGTCGGGCTTGCCGATGACCCCGGCCTCGGCGACCGCGGGGTGCTCGAGCAGCGCGCTCTCGACTTCGAAGGGCCCGATGAGGTGGCCCGCGGACTTGATCACGTCGTCGGCGCGCCCGACGAACCAGAAGTACCCGTCGCTGTCGCGCCTCGCGAGGTCGCCCGAGAGGTACCAGCCGTTCGAGAAGCAGTTCTTGTAGCGCTCCTCGTCGCCGAGGTACGCGCGGAACATCGACGGCCAGCCGGGGCGCAGCGCGAGCTCCCCCTCGGTGTCGGGCGCGTCGACGACCTCGACGGCGCCCTCGGCGTTGCGCCGCACGATGGCCGCGTCGATGCCCGGCAGGGGCCGGCCCATCGAGCCGGGCTTGATGTCCATCGCGGCGAAGTTCGCGATCATGATCCCGCCCGTCTCGGTCTGCCACCAGTTGTCGTGAATGGGCCGCTCGAGCGCGCGCGCGCTCCACGTCACGGCCTCGGGGTTGAGCGGCTCGCCCACGCTCGCGATGAAGCGCAGCTTCGAGAGGTCGTGGCGCCTCGGCAGCGCGTCGCCCGCGCGCATCAGCATGCGCACCGCGGTGGGGGCGGTGTACCAGTTGGTGACCGCGTGGCGCTCGAGGGTGGCGTACCAGCGCTCGGCGTCGAACTCGCCCTCGTCGACGACGCACGTGAGCCCGTGCGAGAGCGGCGCGACGATGCCGTACGAGGTGCCCGTGACCCAGCCCGGGTCGGCGGTGCACCAGAAGACGTCGTCGGGCTGCATGTCGAGCGCGAGCGCCCCGGTCGCGTGGTGCGCGACGACGGCGCCGTGCACGTGCAGCGCGCCCTTGGGCCTGCCCGTGGTGCCGCTGGTGAAGTGCAGCAGCGCCGGGTCCTCGGGGTCGGTCGGGGCGATGGTGAAGCGGTCGCTCGCGCGCTCCATCATCGGGCCGAGCGCGCGCACGTCGGGCTCGCCGGGCGGGTCTTCGCGCGCGTCGACGAGCAGCACGCTGCACAGGTCGGGGAGCGATCCCCGGATCGACGCGACCTTCTTTCGGTAGAGCGCCTCGGTGGTGACCAGCACGCGCCCGCGTCCGAGGGCGAGCCGCGCGAGGATGGGCTCGGGGCCGAAGGCCGAGAACAGCGGGCAGAACACGTCGCCGTGCTTGAGCGCGCCGAGCGCGGCCACGTAGAGCGAGGGCACGCGGCCCATGAGCGCGAAGACCCGGTCGCCCCGCGCGATGCCGAGCGAGCGCAGCACGTTGGCGAAGCGGTTCGACTGCGCGGCGAGCTCGGCGTAGGTCACGTCGCGCGCGGCGCCGTCCCTCGTGAGGCACCGCAGGGCCACGCGCCCCGCGCGCGCGCCCGCGGCGTGGCGGTCGACGCACTCGTGGGCGATGTTGAGCCCGCGGTCGCCGGGCAGGCCGTCGAGCGCCCGTCGCGCGGCCTCCCACGAGAAGCCCCTCCGCGCGGCTTCGTAGTCCGTCATGTTGGGCGCAGGGGCCATCGCCCCGCGCGGCTTTCGGATTCGCTCCCGCTCCATGGTGCGTCGGGTGGAGCAATCGACAGGCCACGTGTGCGGCCGTCGCCGCGCGCAAACTGCATCGACGCAGGGCGTTCGTAGCCCTCGGGGGTTCGTGCGCGGCGGCGCACAAGAGCGCTCGGCCCCGTGGCGCGCGCCCTGCACGCGGTGAAATGCATGGGGAACTACATCCGCTGGTTCGAAGAGATCACGCTCGACGACGTGCCCCTGGTGGGCGGCAAGAACGCCTCGCTGGGGGAGCTGTGGCGCGCGCTGCGCCCGCTGGGGCTGCGGGTGCCTCACGGCTTCGCCATCACGGCCGACGCGTACCGCAGGGTGCTGGCGGTGCCGGGCGTGCGCGGGGCGCTGGTCGATCAGATGCGCGGGCTCGACAAGCGCGACACCGAGGACCTGGCGCGTCGCGGTGCGGCGGCGCGGTCGATCGTCGAGCGCGCGGGCGTGCCCGACGAGGTCTGGCGCGAGGTGCGCGAGGCGTACGACCGGCTGCGCGGGGAGCGGGCGACGGCCTCGGTCGCGGTGCGCTCGTCGGCCACGGCCGAGGACCTGCCCACGGCGTCGTTCGCGGGGCAGCAGGAGAGCTTTCTCAACGTCGAGGGCCACGACGCGCTGCGGGCCGCGTGCGCGCGGTGCTTCGCGAGCCTGTTCACCGACCGGGCGATCTCGTACCGCGTGGACCAGGGCTTCGACCACTTCAAGGTCGCCCTCTCGATCGGCGTGCAGCGCATGGTGCGCTCGGACCTCGCGACGAGCGGGGTGATGTTCACCCTCGACCCCGAGAGCGGCTTTCGCGACGTGGTGGTGATCGACGCCGCGTACGGCCTCGGCGAGAACGTGGTCAAGGGCTCGGTCGACCCCGACGAGCTGGTGATCTTCAAGCCCACGCTCGGTCGAGCCCCGAGGCCCATCGTTCGAAAGCACCTCGGGGGCAAGCACCTGCGCATGGTCTACTCGAAGGAGCCGGGGGGCGTCTTCACGCGCAACGAGGCCGTCTCCGACGCCGACCGCGGGCGCTACTGCCTCACCGACGACGAGGCGCTCGAGCTCGCGGCGGCGGCGGTGAAGATCGAAGCGCACTACGGCGCGCGCGCGGGCCACGCGACCCCCATGGACATCGAGTGGGCGAAGGACGGCGTCGACGGCGCGCTCTACGTCGTGCAGGCGCGGCCCGAGACGGTGGAGTCGCAGCGGCGCGCCGACGTGCTCGAGCGGCACGTGCTCGAGGCGCGCGGCGAGGCGCTCGCGAGGGGCACCAGCGTGGGGCAGAAGATCGGCGTCGGGGCCGCGCGCGTCATCACCGACCCGGCGCACCTCGAGAGCTTTCGCGACGGCGAGGTGCTCGTGGCCGAGACCACCACGCCCGACTGGGAGCCCGTGATGAAGCGCGCCGCGGCGGTGGTGACCGAGCGCGGCGGGCGCACCTGCCACGCGGCCATCGTGGCGCGCGAGCTGGGCATCCCCGCGGTGGTGGGCGCCGAGGGCGCGACGAGGCTCGTGCCCGCGGGCGAGGCCGTCACGGTCTCGTGCGCCGAGGGAGAGGTGGGCTACGTCTACCGCGGCGCGCTCGCGCACCACGTCGACCGCGTCGAGGTGGGCGCGCTCCCCCGGCCCCGCACCAGGATCATGATGAACGTCGGAGACCCCGGGAAGGCCTTCTCGCTCGCGGCCCTGCCCAACGACGGCGTCGGCCTCGCGCGCATCGAGTTCGTGATCAACAACGCCATCCAGGCGCACCCGATGGCCCTCTTGCACCCCGAGCGCGTGAGCGACCCCGAGGCGCGCGCCAGGCTCGACGCGCTCACCGCGGGCTACGCCGACCGGGGGGAGTACTTCGTCGACGGGCTGGCGCAGGGCGTGGGCACCATCGCCGCGGCGTTCTACCCGAAGCCCGTGGTGGTGCGCCTGTCGGACTTCAAGTCCAACGAGTACGCGAAGCTCCTGGGGGGAAGGGACTTCGAGCCCGTGGAGGAGAACCCCATGATCGGGCTGCGCGGCGCGTCGCGGTACGCGCACCCGAGCTACGCCGAGGCCTTCGCGCTGGAGTGCAGGGCGATGCGGCGCGTGCGCGAGGAGATGGGGCTCACCAACGTGTCGCTGATGATCCCCTTCTGCCGCCGCGTCGACGAGGCGGCGGCGGTGCTGGCCGAGATGGAGAAGCACGGCCTGCGGCGGGGTGAGAACGGCCTCGAGGTGCTGGTGATGTGCGAGATCCCGAACAACGTGGTGCAGATCGACGCGTTCTGCGCGCGCTTCGACGGCATCTCGATCGGCTCGAACGACCTGACGCAGCTCACGCTGGGCGTCGACCGCGACTCGGCCCTGGTGGCCTTCGACTTCGACGAGCGCGACCCGGGCGTGCTCGAGATGCTGCGCCGCGCGATCGAGGGCGCCCACCGCGCCGGGCGCCACGCGGCCATCTGCGGCCAGGCCCCGTCGGACTACCCCGAGATGGCGGCCTTTCTCGTGAGCCTCGGGATCGACGCGCTCTCGCTCAACCCCGACAGCGTGCTCAAGACCACCCTGAACGTGCTGGAGCTCGAGCGCCGCGCCGCGCGCACCTCGCGCGAGGCGGCGCGCGTGCGCCGATGAACCGTCACGCGTGCGCGCGCGCCCCGCGTGCGCAGTAGCGCTGCACCACGTCGAGCACCCCGTCGAGCTGCACCGGCGCGGGGAACACCGCCGCGACCTCGCGCGCCTCGCACTCCGCCCCGTCGCCGAGCACCACCAGCGGGATCTGCGCCCACGCGGGCTCGGCGCGCAGGCGCCCCACGAACGCGCGCGCCCCGGGGGCCGGGCGCGTCTGATCGAACAAGATCAACCGCGGCGTCGACTCGACGAGCGCGTGCAGCGCCGCGTCGGGCGCGCTCGCCCCACGCACCCTGTACCCGAGGCTGCGCAGCAGCATCGAGAACGCGTCGCGGATCGCGTCGTCGGCGATCACAAGAAGCACCGAGCGGCCATGAACCTCACGGGTCCCAATCGCGTCCATGAATCCTCCCTTCGGCGGCGCGCTTTGCTCGCAAATCGTGTGCCCGCGGAGCGCGACGAAGCAGGGCCTCGCGCGTCGTCTCCGCGCGGCGCGTCTGTGCATGGTCCGTTACGCACCGTGTGGCGCGGTGCACGCCGCCGCGTGGGGCGCGAGGGTCCGCCGGGCGGGCGCGGCGAGGCTTTGTGGTAGCGTGCGCCGCGCATGGCCGACGACGGCTCCCAGCCGAGGGCCGCGGTGCTCGAAGCGCGCGGCGTCACGCGGCGCTACCTCATGGGCGACGTCGAGATCGACGCGCTGCGCGGGGTCGACCTGTGCCTGCGCGAGGGCGAGTTCGTGGTGCTGCTCGGGCCCTCGGGCAGCGGCAAGAGCACGCTCTTGAACATCCTCGGGGGGCTCGACGCCCCGTCGACCGGCGAGGTGCGCTACCGCGGCGCGCCCATTGATTACACCGACGCGCGCGCCCTCACCCGCTACCGGCGCGAGCACGTGGGCTTCGTGTTTCAGTTCTACAACCTCATGCCCTCGCTCACCGCGCGCGAGAACGTGGCGCTCGTGACCGACATCGCGAGCGACCCCATGGCCCCCGAGGAGGCCCTCGGCCTCGTGGGCCTCGGCGCGCGCCTCGACCACTTCCCCGCGCAGCTCTCGGGCGGCGAGCAGCAGCGCGTGGCGATCGCGCGCGCCGTGGCGCGCCGCCCCGACGTGCTGCTCTGCGACGAGCCCACGGGCGCCCTCGACTGCGCCACCGGGCGCGTGGTGCTCGACGTGGTCGCGCGCGTCAACCGCGAGCTCGGCACCACCACCGCGGTCATCACCCACAACGCCGTCATCGCCCGCATGGCCGACCGGGTCATCCGCTTCGGCGACGGGCGCGTCGTCGCCGACGAGCCCAATCCCTCGCCCGCGCCCGTCTCGGAGCTCCAGTGGTGAGCGCCCTCCAGCGCAAGCTCGTGCGCGACCTCTGGCGCATGCGCGCGCAGGTGCTCACCATCGCCCTCGTCGTCGCCTGCGGCGTGGCGAGCCTCTTCTCGATGCGCTCGGCCTACGACTCGCTGCGCGGCGAGCGCGACCGCTGGTACGCCCGCGCCCGCTTCCCCGACGTGTTCGCGTCGGTGCGGCGCGCGCCGCGCTCGGTCGCCGCGCGCATCGGGTCGCTGCCCGGCGTCGCCCTCGCCGAGGCCCGCCTCGTCGAAGAGGTCACCCTCGACATGCCCGGCATGGCCGAGCCCGTCGCCGCCCACGCCGTCTCGCTCCCGCCCGGCGGACGCGCCCTGCTCGGCGAGGTCTTCCTCCGCACCGGGCGCATGCCCGACCCCGCGCGCGCCGACGAGGCCCTCGTGCACGAGGCCTTCGCCAAGGCGTGGGCGCTCGAGCCCGGCGACTCGATCGTGGCCGTGCTCCACGGCCGCCGACAGCGCTTCAGGGTCTCGGGCGTGGCCCTGTCGCCCGAGTTCGTGTCGGTGGTGCAGCCCGGCGCGATCATCCCCGACAACCGCCGCTACGGCGTGCTCTGGATGAACGAGTCGGCCCTCGCCGCGGCCTTCGACATGGACGGCGCCTTCAACGACATCGGCCTGCGCCTCGACCGCGGCGCCCGCGAGGCCGCCGTCGTCGCCGCCGTCGACCAGGCCCTCACCCCCTACGGCACCACGGGCGCGTACGGGCGCTCGCGCCACCCCTCGGCGCGCTGGGTCGACCAGGAGCTCGGGCAGCTCCGCGGCCAGGCCACCGTCACGCCCCTTCTCTTTCTCGGCGTCGCGGCGCTGCTCGTCAACATGGTGCTCTCGCGGCTCCTCGGCCTCGAGCGAGAGCAGATCGCCACGCTCAAGGCCCTCGGGTACGAAGACGGCGAGATCGTGCGCCACTACCTCTCGCACGCGCTCCTCACGTCGCTCCTCGGCGCGGCCATCGGCGTGGGCCTCGGCACCCTCGCGGGGCGCTGGTTCATCACCCTCTACGAAGACTTCTTCCGCTTCCCCTCGCTCACCTTTCGACCGAGCGCGTCGACGCTGGCCTTCGGCGCGCTGGCGAGCGTCGCGTCGGCCGTCGCGGGCGCCCTCGGCGCCGTGCGCGCCGCCGTGCGCGTGCCCCCCGCCGAGGCCATGCGCCCGGAGCCCCCGGCGGTGTATCACCCCACCGTCCTCGAGCGCGCGGGCCTTCACCGCATGCTCCCGAGCGCGGCGCGCATGGTGCTGCGCGAGCTCGAGCGGCGCCCGGCGCGCGCGGCCCTCTCGGCCCTCGGCATCTCGTTCGCGGCGGCCATCATGGTCGCGGGGCGCTTCTCGATCGACTCGCTCGACCTCGTGCTCGACGTGCAGTTCACCCGCGCCCAGTCCGACGACGTGACCGTGTCGTTCGCGCGCGAGCTCCCCACGCGCGCCGCCTACGAGGTCGCGCGGCTGCCGGGCGTGCTCCGCGCCGAGCCGCAGCGCGCCGCGGGCGTGCGCCTGCGACACGGCCTGCGCGTGCGCGACGCGGCCATCCTCGGGCTCCCGCGCGGGGCCATCCTGCGCCGCGTGCTCGACGAGCGCGCCGTCGTGTGGACGCCCCCCTCCGAGGGCATGCTCCTCGGCCGCGCGCTCGGCGAGCGCCTGGGCGTGCGCGCGGGCGACACGGTGACGGTCGAAGACGCCCAGGGCGTGG
>JBDHVF010000252.1:0-9772 GCA_039809605.1 Polyangiales bacterium
CTCGCGCACGCCGGGGTTCGGGGGCGTTGCCCCCCTCACCCCGGGCTACCGAAGGTGGTCGCCCCGTGAGGGGCTCCAGAAGACGGGCGCCAGGGCGCGCTCCGCAGCTTCGCGGTGGACTGCAAGGCGGTCGCGAGCACCGAAGTCGTGTCGAACAAGCCGAGGGGGCGAGCGTGGAGACTCCGTGGCGGATCGAGCCAGGACCTCTTCACGAGGCTCACAGGCGCGTCCGTCTTCTGGAGCCCCTCACGGGGCGACCACCTTCGGTAGCCCGGGGTGAGGGGCCAACGCCCCCGAACCCCGGCGTGCGCGAGACGCCTTCCTACAAGCTGTTTGCGCGCTATTTCGCCGCCCATGGGGGTTGGGAGTGGGTGCCGCGCGAGTCAGGCCAGCAGTGCAACGAGTCAGGCCATCGCCCGCGTCGGGAGATGGGGTGGTCTTCGCCCCGCGGCCGTACTAAGCCGCTCGACCCATGGAACCCGCGCACCTCGACGCCGCGATCGACGCCCGCGCCCCGTGGATCGACGACGCCCACGAGGGCGCCTTTCGCCTCTTCAACGGCTTCACCGAGGGAGACCCCTCGCTCGCGATCGACGTGTACGGCCGCACCCTCGTGGTGCACGACCGCGGCGACGGCGACCGCGCGCGCGTCGACGCCGTGGTGGCCCGCGTGCGCGAGCGGCTCCCGTGGCTGCGCGCCGCCGTGTGGAAGGCCCGCCGCGCCGAGTCGCCCGAGTCTCGCAACGGCGCGCTGGTGCTCGGCGCCGACGCCGACGTCGACCGCAAGGTGCGCGAGGGCGGCGTCTGGTACGCGCTCTCGCTCACGATGAACCGCGACGCGGGGCTCTACCTCGACACGCGCGGGCTCAGGGCGTGGGCGCGCGATCACCTCGCCGGCCTCCGGGCGCTCAACACCTTCGCGTACACGGGCAGCCTCGGCGTGGCGGCGCGCGCCGCGCCCGCGCGGGCGGTCGTGCAGGTCGACCGCAACGGGCGCTTCCTCGACGTGGCGCGGCGGTCGTACGCGCTCAACGGCTTCGCGGTCGGGCGGCGAGACCTCGTCGCGGGCGACTTCTTCGCCGAGACCGCCCGCATGCGCCGCGAGGGCGCGCTCTTCGACTGCGTGTTCGTCGACCCGCCGTTCTTCTCGTCGACGCGCGGAGGCACGGTCGACCTCGAGGAGGGCGCCGCGCGGGTGATCGACAAGGTGCGTCCGCTCGTGGGCGACGGGGGCTGGCTCGTCGCGGTGAACAACGCGCTCTGGGTGTCGGGCGCCGACTGGCTGCGCACGCTCGAAGGCGCCGCGGGCTCGTACGTGACGCTCGAAGAGACCGTCGCCGTGCCCGACGACTCGCGCGGCCTCGCGCTCACGGGCGGCGCCCCGTGGCCGGCCGACCCGGCTCCGTTCGGTCACCCGACCAAGATCGCCGTGCTGCGCGTGCGGCGAAAGGACGGCCGCAGGGCATAGCGCGATGCCCGATCGGGCGCTGGGGCGCCGCGGCACATTCGCGACGCTGTCAGTTCGCGGCGCAGTTCGATCACCGCGCTGGCAGCGAGAGACCAGCCGCGGCTCCGCGGAGCCGCGGCGCATTCGCGACGCTGTCAGCGCGCTGGTTTCCCCGCAGCGTCGCGAATGCGTTGCCGCGCGCGAACTGGCAGCGTCGCAACTGCGCCGCGGCTCCGCGGAGCCGCGGCTGGTCTCTCGCTGTCGATGCCGGGATCGCCCGGGCTACGGCCGCGAGTCGCTGAGGCGCCCGTTGCCGCTGTCGACGACGCGCTTCTTGAGGTACCAGGGGCGGCTGCTCACGACCGAGGCCGGGTACGCGATCAGCACGAGGAGGGCGAGGATTCCGAGGATCCCCGCGCGCCCCGTGGTGAGCTGCGCGCCCGCGCCGATCTGGTGCCACGAGGGCGCGATCGACGAGACGGTGAAGGGCACGCGCGCGCACTGGCCGCCCGTGACGCAGCGGTAGTACGCCTCGCCGCAGTCGTCTTCGACCGTGCGCTGCGCGCCGTGGTCGCCGTAGGTGCCGCGCACCGACCAGCGGTACACCCAGTAGCCCGCGCTGTTCTTGGGCTTGTGCCACTCGCGCCAGCTCCGCACGGCCGTGGGCGTCGCCCACACGGCGTCGCCCGTGAGCGCGAGGAGCTGGTACGCCGGCATCACCACCGACACCGCGAACGCGAAGAGCGCCGCCATGCCCACGGCCCACCCGCGGTGGAAGCGCATGCGCGCGAGCTCGGGGGCGCCGGGCTGCTCGTTCGAGATGACCATGCGCCCGAGGGAAGGTGCGCGCAGCGAGGGCATGCCGTAGCCCGCGCGGTAGGCGCCCCCCGCCGACGCCTGCGCGAGCGAGGCGCCCGCGAGCGCGCCCGAGACGTGCACGCGCTGGCCCGGCTCGATGGCGGCCACGCGGGTGCGCGTGTCGAACGAGTGGCGCACGGTGTCGGGCTCGTCGTGCAGCACGACCCGGTCGTCGGGCTCGACCTGCACGCGCACGCCGTCGTCGCGCACGACCACGAAGGGGCGCTTGTTGAGCGTGCGCCCGGTCTCGCTCCAGCGGTGGTGCCACGCGCCCTTGTTGCACCACTCGGCGCCCTTCTGGTGGATGTCGAGGCGCACCATGGGCCCCGTCCACGAGGGGTCTTGCTCGACGGTGCCGTAGACCACGAAGGGCCCGTCGGCGAGGGGGGCCGTGGGGTTCGACGCCTGCTCCATCACCGCGCGGCGGTTGTGGTGCCAGGCCATGAAGGCCGCGATGGCGAAGATCAGCCCGTAGGGCACGTACACGAACCAGTCGGCGAGGCTCTCGCTCGTGCCCGCGCTGATGCGGTCGTGGTCGAGCGCGTCGTGCTCCTCGGCGTCGAAGGGCAGCGCCTGCGCCGCGGGGGCGTTGGTGTAGTAGGTCGTGTCGAGGGACTGCCAGGCGATGTCGTTGCCGCACCCCGCGACTGCGAGGGCGGCGGCGATGAACAGTGGGACCAATGCGCGATGCATGGCGGTGGATGGGAACCCGAAACGCCCCCGCGGGCAACTCGCTGGAGTGTCCGCGGGGGCGGGGCGCGCGGCAGCGCGGGTGGGGGCCGCGAAGCTCACACCTCGCGTGGAGGTTGGTTGCCGAACGATCACCCGCCCGTCTCGTCCTCCTGCCACCGGCCCGCGACCCTTCGCAGCCGTGGCATCGCGTCTTCGCCGGGCTCCTCGAAGCGCTCGAAGAGCAGCGGGTAGAGGTCGGGGAACCCCCGCAGCGGGCTCTCGAGCAGCGTCTCACCCCACGTGCGCGCGGCCAGTCGCAACTTCATCGCGTGGTATCGCAGCGTCTCCGGCCGGAACAGCGCGAGGTGAAACAGCCCCGCCTCGGCCGTGAACCCGTCGAGGTGCGACGTCACCCTCGACGGCTCCGCGAGCACCGACGCGTACGCCTCGCGGCCCTGACCGATCACGTGATACGCCAGCAGCGCCAGCTCGAAGTGGCTCCGCAGCCCGAGCGACGGAGAGCGCCACCCGTGGTGCAGGGGCTCCAGCCGCGCCTGGAGCAGCGCCGCGAGCCTCGCCCGCACCCGCTCGACGCGGCGCAGGGTGGCGGCGTCGAAGCGCGCTTCGAGCGACCGCAACGCCTCGGGCATGCGCGAGAGCGACGCTGGTCCCAGTGACGGGATCACCTCGCGCCAGAGCGTGTCGACGTCGCGCTCGCCGAGATCGTCGACATCCCGCAGCGCCGCCATCGGGTCGGTCGCCGTGTCGTCGAGCGCGCCCCGCATCGACGGAGCGCGCGTGCGCCAGAAGACGTCGTCCTCGTGAAAGAGCTCGGGCGTCGGCAGCCACGTCTCCCACAGCGACGGGCGACGTGCGGTCGCGGGGGCGTGCGTGCCGACGTCACGCAGCGTCCACCAGCGCCCGTCGCCGCGGGCGGGCGCGAGCAGGCACAGCTTCGCGCGCACCGCAGTCGGGGGCTCGGCGGCGGTGAAGGGCGCGTCGGCGAAGAGCGACGTCACCTCGGGGCTCCCTTCGAGCAGGCGCTCCATCAACCGGTCGAAGCGGCTGTAGCGAGAGAAGCGGTAGGGGTTCCCCACGCCGCTGATGGTGGTGAGGTAGCCCGAGAGGTTGTGGCCCATTCCCTCGTACACGAGCGTGAAGTCCACCCACGAGTGGAACGGCGCCACGAAGCTCGGCGCGCCGCCCTCGGTGCACGGCTGGTGGCGCCAGCGGTAGGGCCTCCACGTGACGCCGTCGCGCGTGCCTTCGATCACGGGGATGAGCCGCACGGGCGGCCCGGTGCGCGGCGGGAACACCCCGTACGCGTGCACCACGTGAAAGGGCGAGAGCGCGCGGTAGAAGCCCAGCAGCCACGCGAGCGCTCGCGACCGCAGCGCGCGCTGCCGGGGCCAGTGAAGGAACGCCCGCGTGCACCAGTGGTTGAACGGCAGGTGCACCGCGCCGCCCACCGCGACCACCAGCGCGAACACGTCGGCGAGCGCTTCGAAGCCCGAGGCCCTCCACGGCGGGGCGGCGTCGAGCACCGAGGCGTCGACGTCGAGCAGCGTCACGCAGAGCCCAAACACCAGCACGTTGAAGAAGCTGTAGTTGCCCGTGAGCTGAATGGCGACCATCAGCCCGCCGGTGAGCGCGCCCGCCGCGAGCCTCGGCCACCCCTTGAAGAACACCGCGAAGGGCAGCAGCACCTCGATGAAGAAGGTCGCCGCGAGCGCGGGCTTCAACACCCACAGCGGGAGCCTGTGCGCGAGGTGCCCGAGCGGCGTGGGCATCGGCTGGTTGACGAAGAAGCTCTTGAGATAGTCGAGGTCGCCGAGCGTCGAGCGTCCGAACTTCTGCTTGCCGAAGCCCAGCATCACCCTGAAGAACAGCCAGCGGTACGCCCACCCGATCGCCGCCACGGGCGCCGCCGTCGCGGCCACCTCCGGCAGCGGCCGCAACGTCGGTAAAAACACCGCGAGCAGCCCCGCTTCGAGCAGGAGCGTGTCCCAGGGCCGTTCGAAGTCCGCTGCGACGTCGAGCGAGAGGTAGCAGACCCAGCACGCCCCGAGCGCGAGCGGTGACCACGCGCCCCCCGCGAACGCCATCACGGCGGCGACGCAGCCCACCATCGGGAGCACGCGCAGCGCGCGGTCGCTCGACGAGACCCAGAGCAGCGTGGGGAAGTGGAAGTACCGCGCGGGCGCGGGAAAGTCCGCGCGGATGCGTGCGAGCAGCGGTGCGACGGGGGAGATGCCGCGCGACCCCGCGAGCGCAGGGAGCTGCCGGGCGAGCGAGGCGAAGGTCGCGAAGTAGGCGAGGGAGAGCGCGCGGGCGAACACGCCCCACAGCCACGGCGGCGGCGGCAGGGCGCGCGCGAGGTCCATCAGTAGTGCCGGTCGAGGAGGAACCAGCTGAAGGCCCGGAGCCGCACCTTGGCGTCGGTGTCGGCGAGGTGCGGCGAGAGCGCGTCCCAGCCCCGCTGCACCATGACCTCGGCCTCGTCGCGGCTCGCGCGCAGCGCGCCGCACTCGCGCACCATCGCGATGGCCGCGCCCACCTCGGCGTCGGTGCGCTCGGGCTGGCGCAGGAGCTCCGCGAGCGCCTCGCGGCCGTGCGCGGGGAGACGGCCGAGCGCCCTCGCGACGGGGAAGGTCAGCTTGGCCTCGCGGAGGTCCTCGCCGGTGTCCTTCAGCCCGGGCTCGAAGCCGTCGAGGTTGAGCACGTCGTCCATGATCTGAAACGCCACCCCGAGGGCTTCGAAGTACCCGCCGAGGGCGCGCTCCTGCGCGGGGGTTCCTCCGCCGAGCACGGCGCCGATGCGCGCGAGGTTGGCGGCCGGCACGGCGGACTTCAAGAGATGCGTCTGCCGCACGCGGCGCTCGAGCGCGTCGCTCTGCCCGGTGCGCACCACGTCGTCGAGCAGGTCGTGGTGGCCCGCGATGTCGAGCGCCTGCCCCGCGTGGGCGGCGCGCATCGTGTGAAAGAAGATCTCGTAGACCCTGACCTTGTCGACGGGCGCGAGGTCCGAGCGCTCGATGACGTGCTGCCCCCAGAAGTACGCCGCCGTGCCCGCGTTGATCGCCAGGGCCGTGCCCCAGAGCGTGTGCGCGGGGCGGCCCTTGCGGCGGACCTCGGAGCGGTCCTGCACGTCGTCGACGATGAGCGAGCCCGTGTGCACGAGCTCCGGCAGCACGAGCCAGTCCATGAAGCGCTGCGAGCGGCCGCCCACGAGGTCGATGCAGGCCAGCAGCGCGTACGAGCGCCACGCCTTGCCGCCGAGCTCCACCACGTGACGCACGGGCGCCACCATCTTCTCGCCGAGCCGCGGAAGGTCGGCCTCTGCGACGGGCTGCTCGTAGCCGTCGCGAGAGACGATCTTCACCGCGGTGGCGGGGTCGAGCTCCGCGGGCAGGAGCTCACGGAGCTGCGCGCGGGTCACGCGGCCGACGTCGGAGAGGAAGCCGCGGATGTCGGACTGCACGCCGAGGCCGTTGCGCTCGACGAAGCCCTGCCCCGTGACCGCCGCGCCGGATTGAGTCCCGACGACGTCGATCCTGCCCTCCCAGAACGCGGGCGGCGCGAGCAGGGTCTGGAACTCCTCTCCGGGGAAGGGCGCCGTGGCGTCGACGTCGAGGTCGAGCGCGGGCACGCGCAGACGCCACCGCACGGGCCAGCGGGTGAAGGTGCGCGCGCTCGTCCACCACGCCTCGGGGGTGAACTCGAACTCGCGGATCGCGTGGCGCCCGCCCTCGGGGTCGACCGCGATGAGCCAGTGACCCACCGAGCCCTCGCCCGCGCGCATGTCGAACAGGTCGTACGCGGTGAGCTGCCAGCCCGAGTCGAGCTGGAGGGCGATCCAGTTCCAGCCCACCTTGGCGTCTTGCGACTGCCCGCGGCGGTGCTCGGGCACGAAGCCGAACTCGTGGTCGTACCAGCCGACGCCCGTGACCTTGCGCTCGCCGCCGTGCTGCACGGTGCCGGTCACCTCGCAGCGCGGGCAGAAGTAATAGAACATCTCCTCGGCGCCGACGCCTCGCACCACGCCGTCGTCGCCGTGGCGCACCACGGGGGCGCGGAGCGCGAAGTCGAGCGTGAGCCTCACGCCCTTCGCGTCGTCGGAGAGCGAGAGGCGGTAGCGCCCGTCGTCGAGCTTGTCGAAGCGCTGGCCGTCCATGTCCACGGCGAGGCGGTCCATGGGCAGGCGCGGGCGCTCGCGCATCAGCCGGTCGGGCAGGGGGATGCGCCCGTGATCGAGCTGCTCGAGGAGCGCGCGCTTCATGAAGGGCATGTCCTTCGCGGTGGCGAGCCGGTGGCGCATCTCGCCCATCACCGTGTCTTCGAGGAACGACGCCGTGACGTCGTCGCCCGTGGCCAGGTCGACGAGGCGCCAGGTGAGGGCGTGAAAGTGCGTGGGCTCGTCGTCGCCCGCGCGCTCGGCCTTTCGCTCGCAGCGAAAGAACGCGGCGAACACCGCGTAGCGGGCGCCGTCGCCCGCGTCGAGGTGCGCGTTGACGTACCACCACTCGAGCGACGCCGACGCGTGCGGCGGGTCGTGGGTCGCGAGGTCGATGGGTCCGGGCGAAGGCCAGTCGGCGGGATAGCTCGTCATTCAGCACCGTGAGAAGAGAGGGGTCGGAAGTGGAAGGCCATCGGCGCGGCGAGCCGAGGGATGATGTACGCGTTGACGCGCGGCCTCGCGTCGGTCTCGAGGGTGAACCGACGATGCAGCGCGGTGATCACCACGCGCATCTGCTGCTGGGCGAAGTCCTGGCCGATGCACCTGCGGGGGCCCTTGAGAAAGGGCTCGTACGCGGCCTCGGCGCGCTCCCCGACGCCGCGCTCCCAGCGGCCGGGGTCGAACTCGGTCGGGCGCTCCCACCACGCGGGGTCGTGGTGCAGCGCGTACGGAAGCGCCATCACCAGCGTGCCCGCGCCGAAGGTCTCGCCGCCCATCGCCATGGGCTCGCCCAGCTCGCGGTAGATCACCATCGCCACGGGGTAGCGCCGCGAGGTCTCCTTCAGCACCGCCGCGATCGCGCGGTCGCTCTCGTCGTCGCGGATCTTCTCGGCCCACCCGGGCGCGTGCGCGAGCTCGCCGAGCGCGCAGGTCGTGGTGTAGTCCGCGGCGGTGAAGGCCCCGTAGAGGTGGTTGAGCTCGCTCGTGAGCTCGTCGCCCTCGAGCCCCGCGGCCGTGAGCGACTGGAACCACCCCTCGCGCGTCGGGTCGGCCCACGGGCGGCGCCGCGCGATCTCTCGCACGAGCCCGTCGAGCTTCTGTACGTGGCGCCGGAACTCGTAGAACGCCGTCGCCACCCTCGGGAGGTCGCGGGCCTTGCGCCAGTCGATGCCGAACTCGTCGAGCCGTCGGCGCGGATCGGGGTTCATCGTGCTGGCCTTGTAGGCGACCAGCGTCTCGCCGAACTCCCTCACGACGGGGTCGTCGGGGTCGAGGTTGTAGCCCGTGACCAGCGCGATCCGCAGGCCGATCGCGGTCACCTCCGCGAAGAGGTCGGGGCCGTGCTTCCCATCGGTCCATGACCGGAGGTGGTCGTCGACCACGGCGCGCAGGCGCGCCTCGCCCGCGGCGACGGCCTGCGGGTTGAACCCGGTCATCAACGGCTTGAGCCGCTTCTTCCAGGGGTCTCCCTCTTTGAACAGAATGCCCGCGGCGCCCGGCACGAAGCGGTCGGCGAAGCGGTGCGGCGCGGGGCGGCGCACGGTGTGAGAGCGACGCGTGAGCAGCGTCTGGAGGTCGTCGGGCTCGCAGGTGACGACGCCGCCCTGGTAGCGGAACACGCGGCCGAAGCGATCGACGAGGCGCGCCCACCCGGCGTCGCCGTGGCGGTCGAGCAGCGCGGCGACGTCGGAGGGGCGCGCGGTGGGCAGGGCGCGGGGAGCGGCCTCGCGGTCCTTGAACGACGCCTCGCGTTGCAGCCGACGGAGGACCTCGGGGTCGACGCCGAGGGCGGCCGCGGCGCGGTCGACGTCCACGGCGCGCAGCGCGTCGAGGATGCGGCCCGACCACGCGCGGTAGTCGTCGAGGGTGTTGCCCTGGTTGTCCCAGTAGCCCTTGGAGACCACCAGCGCGGCGACGTAGTAGAGCACCACGGTCAGCAGGTCGACCTCGAGCTCGGCGCGCGCGCGGTCGGTGTACGCCGGGCCCACGCCGTTCTCGCGCAGCGCGCGGAGGAACTCGTCGAGCAGGCGGGGAAGGTGCGCGCGCCGATCGACGCTGCGCAGCCCGATGATGGTGCAGTAGGTGAAGTCCCAGAGCAGGGGCGCGACGTTGACGGCCTCCCAATCGCTGAAGACCACCGCGGGCGGGCGAGCGCTCTCCTCGGGCCACGGGTCGGGCGCGTCGTCGGTGCGCTCGTGGCGCGCGAGGGCGCCGTCGTCGACGAACAGCATGTTGCCCGGCCGGCAGTCGCCGTGCACCAGGGTGACGGGGCGCGCCTTGAAGAAGCGCTCGAGCGCCCTCCAGAGGCCCATGTACCAGTCGGGCGCGTCGCCCGCGAGGGTGGCGACGAACGACGCGTAGTCGAGGCCCTCGCGCGCGGGGATCCATCGTGTGCGGGCGTCGCTCGCCGTGCGGTGCACGAACGCCGCGTTCATCTTCGCGACGTCTGAGAGCATCGCGCGCACGCCCGGCAGCGGGCACCCACGCCAGTCGGCGGGGTTGTAGCCGTCGACGTACTCGAGCGCGAGACACACGCGGTTGAAGGCCGTGAGCGACTCGGCCACGTAGGGCCTCGCGACGCGCAGCGGCACCTCGCCCGCGAGCCGGCGGTAGAACCC
>JBDHVF010000253.1:0-9768 GCA_039809605.1 Polyangiales bacterium
GCCCGCGAGCGGCGGCGCGTGCCAGGTGCGCCAGCCCTCGGGGGACGCGGGTGCGCTGGCGGCGGGGGCCACGCGCGTCGCGGGGGCCTCGCGCGCCGGGGCGGTCACGGGATGCTCTGGGGCGGGGGCGGGCGGTCGCGCGAGGCGGCGGAGCTCGTTGCGCGTCAGGGGGCCGCGCAGCCACGAGAGCGACCAGCGCGTCTCGAGCAGCCGCGCGCCCGCGGGGTCGTGGACGTTGCGCACGTAGAAGGTGCGGCCCGGCAGGGATTTGAGCAGCTCGCCGAGCCGCGGCGCGTCGACGACGTCGCCCGCGGTGGAGGCGCCCGCGAGGCCCTCGACGACGCGCGCGCGGTCGGCGTCGGTCTGCAGGCGCCCGACGAACCACAGGCCCGCGTTGGAGAGGGCCTTGTAGTCGAGGTCCATGGGGTTCTGCGTGGCGAGCACGACGCCGACGCCGAACGCGCGCGCCTGCTTCATCAGCGCAAGGAGCGGGCGCTTGGTGGGCGGCGACGCGGGGTGCGGGGGCATGAAGCCGAACACCTCGTCGAAGAGCACCAGCGCGCGCAGCTCGCTCGTGCCCGCGAGCGAGCGCGCCCACGCGAGCAGGGCCTCGAGCACCAGCGAGAGCACGAGCGTGCGCTCGGCGTCGTCGAGGTGCGCCACCGAGAGGATCACCGCGGGGGTGCGCCCGTCGTCGCGCGGCGCGAACCACGCGCCGGGGTCGAGCGCGGCGCCCTGGCGCCAGGTCGAGAAGGTGGGCGAGGCGATGAGGGTGTTGAGGTCCTGCGCGAGCGCGGCGCGGTCGCTCGGGGGGAGAAAGTCGTCGAGCGGCAGCGCGCCCGCGCGCGCGATGGGCGGGCGGAGGAGGTCTCCGACGAGCTCCTCGAGGCCCGCGGTCTGGCCCGCGCGCAGGCGCCTCTCGGCGAAGAGGGCCAGGAGCACGTGCTCGCGGCTGCGCGCGGGGTCGGCCTCGTGGTCGATCATGCGCAGGAGGAGCGAGAGCGCGGCCGAGAGCGACTCGCGCGCGGCCTCGTCGTCGACGCCCCAGAGGCCCGCGGGCGCCTCGAGGGCCGAGAGCACGTGCAGCGGCTCGGCGGCGGTGGTGCCCGGGGTGATCACCCGGAGCGCGGTCGACTCGCGCAGCGCGCGCACGTCGTCGGCGCCGAGGCCCCAGCGCGCGAGGCCCTCGCGCCACCGCGCCGCCGCGTCGGCCGCGGCCGCGTCGAGCGCCTCGCCCGCGCGGCGCGCGGCGTCGGGGTCGAGCCAGGGCTTGAACTCCTCGGGCGCGAGCGCGGGGAAGGTGAGCAGCAGGTCGGCGAGGTCGCCCTTCACGTCGAGCAGCAGCACGGGCACGCGCGAGCGCAGGGCCTCTTCGACGAGCACCACGCACAGGCCCGTCTTGCCGCTGCCCGTCATGCCCACGCACACCCCGTGCGTCACGAGGTGGTGGGCGGGCAGGAGCCACGGGGTGTTCGAGGGCGCTTCGGGGCCGGCGACGCGGCCGAGGTGCAGGGGGCGCGTGGTCATGGGTGGTGCCCGCGTACCTACCAGAGCCTCGGGGGTGATGGGCAGGGCGTCGAAGCGACGGGGCCTCGGGGCTACCGCGGCGCGAGGCAGCGCTCGAGGTAGTGGCGCACGTCTTCGAAGGGCGTGCGCGGTACGCGCCACGCGCCCGCGAAGCAGTTGTCGAGGTCGCGGACGACGTAGAGCACGTGCGAGAGGGCGCCCGAGAGCGCGGCGGTGATGGCCGTGAGCGTCGCGAGCCGCGCGTCGAAGAGGTAGACCGAGGCGACGACGATCACGGCGCCGAACTGGAGCAGCATCCACAGCGCGAGGGGGATGCGCAGGCGGCTCGCGGCGACGCGCCGCGCGCGGGCGTCGCTGAGGTCGTTGAGGCGGCCGAGCACCTCGGCGTACACGGCGCGCTCGCACTCGGTGGGGAGCTCCATCGCGTGGAGCACCGACCAGAGCTCGTCGAGGATCTCGTCGGCCGGGGCGAGGCCGGCGTGGGTGTCGGTCTCCATGGCGGTCCACTCGGGGCCGAGCACGGCCTCGACGTAGCGCGCCGCGTGGCGGTGGATCTGCGTGGTGGCGTCGGCGTTGAAGCCACGGGCGGTGCGCGAGAGGTCGAGGAGCTCGTTGGCCTCCTGCTCGACGAACTGGCGCGTCTCGTTGAACTGGCTCCACACGACGAACACCACGAACGCGAGGAGCACCGCGTACACCGTGCCGACGGTCTGGAGGTAGCTCCCCACGACCTCGTTGTTCGGGGGGAAGAGGTCGCGTGGCACCACGACGCGCTCGAGCCACAGCCCGCAGACCGCGAGGCCCATGCTCGCGAGCACCGAGGGCGCGATCATGCGGAACGTGGCGGTGAGCGCGCGGGGCTTGGGGACCATCGCGGCGACGGTACTCCGTCGGTGGCGTCGCGCGAAGCGACGAGGTCGTGGGCCGCGCTCACCGCCCGGCGAGGAACGCCCGCGCGAGGCCCGGCGCGCGGAGCGCGGGCCGCGACGACGGCGCCGCGAGCGGCGACGCGGCGAGGTCACCGCCGATGCGTAACGCGAGCAGGTCGTCGACCGCCTCGCCGTCGTACCGCCCGTCGGGCGTGAAGGCCACGAACGCGCTCTCTGGGGGCGCGCCCACAGCCGCGCGGCGGTAGAGGTCGCAGCGCGCGAGCCACAGGCTGGCGCCGTCGGAGGCGCGGAGCACCTGTACGCCCAGGCCGCCCACGGCCACGAAGGCGCCGTCGCGGCTCCACGCGAGCGACGTGATCGAGGGCACCCGCGTGAGCTCGCGGCGCACCGCGCCCGTCGCCGCGTCGAGGAGCCGCAGCGCGCCGTCGTCGCCCGCGCTCGCGAGGGTCGCTCCGTCGGGCGCGTAGGCGAGCGCCAGCACGGCGCCGTCGTGCGCGCGCAGCACGCGGGTGCGCGTTCGCGTGGCGCGGTCGTAGAGGTGCACGGCGCCGCTGGCGAGGCCGAGCGCGAGGGTGACGCCGTCGGGGGCGTAGGCCACGGCGGTGTACGTGTCGGAGGGCGCGCCGGGGGCGCCCGGCAGCGCGCCCATGACGCCGCGCGACGCGCCGCTGCGCCCGTCCCAGAGGAGCACGCGCTGGGCCTGGCGCGGGAGCGCGCCGACCGTCGCCACCTCGGCGCCGTCGGGGGAGAACGCGCCGCGGTCGAGGCCGTGCGCGCCGGCCTGCAAGGTCGCTCGCGGCGCCGCGCTCGGGAGCGCGTAGAGCCACATGATCCCCTCGGGCATGGCCGCGAGGAGGTGCGTTCCGTCGGGGGAGAACGTCAGGTCTCGCGTGTGCGTCTCGAGGACCTCGACGTTCGAGAGGGAGCGCGGGATCGGCGCGCCGCGGAGCCGCTGCGACGTCGCGCCTTGGAGCTCGACGGAGCGGTCGTCGCCGCCGAGGGCGAGCGTCTCTTCGCGCGGCGAGGCCGCGATCGCGCGGACGTGCTCGACGCGCCCGTGGAGCGCGCCGTCGCGCAGGTCGAGGGTGGCGAAGGTGCCGAGCTCGGGCGCCATCGCGAGCGTGGTGGCGGTCCACGCGACGCGCACGTTCGTGTCACACGCGACGTTCGCCGTGGGGGGCGCCTCGGGGTGCGCGACGGGGGTCACCCGCAGGACGCCGATCGCGGTCAGCAGCGCGTCGCCCCCGCTCGTCCAGCGGAACAGCTCGACGGCCCCGCGCACCGGGTGTCGGTCCGTGCGCAGGAGCCTCCCCTCGTCGACGGACCACGCGAAGATCCACCCCTCGTTGGTGAGGGCCGCGACGCGGGCGCTGTCGGGGCTCCACGCGAGGGCGCTGGCCCACGCGCCGGGGGGCAGCGCGAGGTCGCGCAGCGATGTGCCCGCGGCGTCGAGGATCGTGAGCGAGCCGCCGCGCATGGCCGCCACGCGGCGACCGTCGGGGGACGTCGCTGTGGTGAACTCGCGGGACGTCTCGGCGCCGTCGGCCACGCTCACGTGCACCAACGCGCGGCCCTCGGACGCGAGCAGCGTGCGACCGTCGGCGCTCCACCCGCGGAGCTCGACGAGCGTCGAGACGCGCGCCGGCAGCGTGCGAGTGGTCCCTCCGCGCGGCTCCCACACGAGAAGCCGCGCCTCGTCGCGCTCGCGGTCGTAGCTCTTCTGGGCGACGTAGCGCCCGTCGGGGCTGAAGGCCTGGCCCTCGATGTCGCCGCCGGCCCCCTGCGTCGCGATCACGTGTCCGTCGCGCGCGTCCACCACGATCGCGCCCCTCGCCGCGCGGAGGGCGAGCGCGGCGCCGTCGGGGCTCCACGCGAGGGCCGTCGCGACACCGGGCGTGTCGAGCTCGCGACGCGCGCCGGTGTGAACGTCGTAGAGCGCGACGCGACCGCAGTCACGCCGCCCGACGGCGAGCGCGGCGCCGTCCGGTCGCCACGCGAGGCCGGCGTCCGATCGGGCCTCGCTGAGCGTCGCGCGGAGCGCGCCGGTGCGTGCGTCCCACAGGCCGACGCCCGCCTCGTCGGAGGTGCCGCGCAGCAGCGCCGCCACGAGGCGCCCGTCGGGGCTCACGACGGGCCGCTCCAGGCGTCGCGGCTGAAAGATCGCGGCGATGGCGCCGTCGGGCGCCGGGCCGTGGGGCGACGCCAACGCCGCGTCGGGCGCGGCGCGCGGGCGCGTGATCGAGCGCGTCCGGCACGCCGCGCCGTGACACGCCATCATCACGCACAGCGCTCGTCGGTGTCGCAACGCCGTGGATCTCACGACGGTCTCTACCCCCGCGCGCGGGTCATCACCACGACGAGCGCGAAGACCAGCAGCGTCACGACGACGGCGACGGTGATCACGAACGCGGGCGAGCGGCGCTTGTTCTGCTCGCGCTCCTCGCGCGCGGCCAGGAGGAGCTGCGGCAGGGGCGTGGGTGTCGGCGAGCGCAGCACGGGGATCTTCGGCGACGAGGGGCGCGCCTTGCCCGCCTCTGCGCGCGTGGGCGTGTCGGCGTGGCCTCGCGCGTCGGTGATCGAGACGGTCTTCGCGGCGTCTTCGTCGGGCGGCGTGGTCGCGGGCTGAGCCGCCGGGGCTTCGGTGCCGTCGAGCACCGGGCGCAGGGCGGCCCACGCGGCGCGGGCGTCGGCGAAGCGCCGGGCGGGGTCGCGCTCGGTGGCGCGCTCGAACCACGCGTCGAAGCCCGCGGGGAAGGTGACGGCGAGGCCGAGCTCCTTCGCGCGCGCCGACGCGGAGGCGAAGGGCTTGACCACCAGCTCGATGAGAATCTCTTTGATGGCCGGGCGCGACTGCGTGGCGGCGAGCCAGTACATGCGCCCGGTGAGCAGCCTGAAGGCCATGAGCGCGAGGGCGAACACGTCGGTCGCGGGCGTGAGGCGGCCGCGCTGGGCCTGCTCGGGGGCCATCCAGAGGGGCGAGCCCACGGCCGCGGTGGTGTCGGTGCCCTGCTCGCGCGAGACCTTCGAGATGCCGAAGTCGAGCACCTTCACGCGCGGCCTCGACGGGTCGCCAGGGGCGTGCGCGACGAGCACGTTCTGCGGCTTGAGGTCGCGGTGCACCACGCCCACCGCGTGGGCCGCGCCGATGGCGTCGAAGAGCTGCGCGAGCACCTCGCGCGCCTCGCCGAGCGGAAAGGCGCCGCGCGCGCGGCAGACCTTCTCGAGGTCGTCGCCCTCGACGAGCTCCATGGCGATCCACGGCGTGTCGATGGCCTCCTCGATGCCCGACGCGATGACCTTCACCACGTGCTCGCTCTCGATGCGCGCGCAGAGCTCGGCCTCGCGGGTGAAGCGCTCGCGGCTGCGCTCCTGGTCGAGGAGCTCGGGGTGCATGACCTTGAGCGCGCACACGAGGCCCGTGCTGCGCTGCGTGGCGGTGTAGACGGTGCCCATGCCGCCGCGCGCGAGGGGGCCCGTGATCTCGAAGTCGCCGCCGAGCACGCTGCCCGGACGCATGGGCGGTTCGGAAGCCATGGGCGCGGCATCGTAACGCATCTCTCCGCCGATCGCGCAGCCAATGATCGCGCCGAGGTCTCAGCGGGCGAGGAGCTCGGCGAGGCACCGCACGGTCTCGGGCGCGCAGCCCTCGGCCTTTTTGCTCACGAGCACCCAGGCCGGGCGCCCGCCCCGGAGGGCTCGCCGCGCGAGGTCGACCACGTCGCGGCGCATCTCGGGGAAGGGCTCGCGGACGCGGTCGAAGGGCGCGAGGTCGCGCTTGCGCTCCTCGTAGCGGCCGCCCGGCGGGAGCATCACGCGCACGACCGCGAGGGGCATCTCCTCGGGGGGAACGGCCCGCGCCTGGTCGGCGAGCGGGGGCATGGCCGTCCACCAGTTGTAGACGTGCGAGGCGCCGTGGGCGCGCAGGGTCTTGAGGTAGCGCGGGGTGAAGTGCGACGCCTCGCGGAGCTCCACGGCGAAGCGCAGGGCCTTCGGGGCCGCGGCGAGAAAGGCCCCGAGGCGCTCGCAGAAGGCCTCGGAGGTCAGCGTGTGGGCGCGCGGGGCGCGCGGGCACTCGAGCATCACCACGCCCGCGTGCGGGAGGAAGCGCTCGACGAGCGAGCGCCCCATCAGCGCTTCGAAGCGTTCGGGTGAGAGGTGCGCGGGGTTCGGGGCGCCCGCGCCGCGGTGGTCGCTGCCGGGGATCACCGCCGACGTGACCGCCGCGGGGGCCTTGATGCAGCAGGGGAAGCCTTCGGGGAGCTGCGCGGAGAAGCGGTCGAGGTCGGCGTCGGGGAGGGGCGCGTAGTAGCTGCGGTCGATGCCCACGGTGCGCAGCAGGGGGTGGCGCGCGTACTCGCGCAGGCCGTCGCGGGCGAGCTGCGCCTCGCTCCGAGGGTGCGCGTAGACGAGGCCCCTCCAGCCCGGGAAGCTCCAGGAGCTCGTACCGAGTCGCAGCGACTCGGGCAGGCGGCGCGCGAGCGCCGCGGCCTCGTCGTAGACCGCGCGGAGGGGCTCTTCGCCCGAGAAGAGCGCGAGCTGCGGGCGGTCGTCGTCGAGGTCTCCTCGGCGCGCGGTCACGCCGGGCAGTATCGTCCGCGCGCGCCGGGCGCGCACGCGTGGCGGCGGCCGGGCGTTGGGGTACGATCGCGCGCAGTGACCGAGGCCGAGCACTACCGCGCGCTGCTGGAGAGCGTGAGGCCGGCGTTCGAGGCGGCGGCCGAGCGGCCGACGCGCGTGCTCGACGCCATCGCGTGGCCGCGCGAGGTCGAGGAGCGCTTCTTCGCGCGGGGCGCGTCGGAGCTGCCCGAGGTCGAGTACGAGGTCGACCGCGATGGCCTGCAGGATCGGGTGCGAGAGCTCCAGGCGGTGCTCGCGTCGGTCGACGGCGACGAGCCGGTGGCGCGGTGGGCGCGGGCGAACGTGCAGTCGCTGATCGACGCGTGCCGCCTCGTGCTGGCGATGGGCACGACGGAGTTCTACCGGCTCTCGCGCGAGATCTACGGCGGCGCGCGCACGCGCTTTCACGGCACGGGCGAGCGCAACATCGACCTGGCCGAGCACCTGCTCGACCGGCTGCGGGTGCACGGCTGGGACGAGGCCCGCGACGACGAGCCCGAGGCGCTCTCGGACGAGGACCTCGTGGCCTACCTGCGTCAGCGGATCGCGCGGCGCTTCCCGTCGATGAAGGTCGAGATCGTGGTCGACGACGACCTGACGGCCAAGGTGATCGCGGGCATGACCCGCGTGCGGGTGCGGCGCGGCGCGACCTTCGTGCCGTGGGAGGCCGACGGGCTCTGGTACCACGAGGTGTCGACGCACATCCTCACGGCGCAGAACGGCGCGGCGCAGCCCGAGGTGCCCTTTCTGCGCGCGGGGGGGCCCCGCACGACGCGCACGCAGGAGGGCCTGGCGGTCTTCTCCGAGCTCTTTCACCACACGCTCGCCGTGGCCCGCATGGAGCGCCTCGCGTTGCGGGTGAAGCTCGTGGAGATGGCCGAGGGCGGCGCGGACTTCCTCGAGCTCTACCGCTACCTGGTGGGGCGCGGGGCGAGCGCGCGCGACGCCTTCCTCGACGCGCAGCGCGTCTGCCGCGGTGGGCGCATCGAGGGCGCGGCGCCCTTCACCAAGGACGCCGCCTACCTCGCGGGCCTGCTCGACGTGCAGGCCTTCCTCTCGGTGGTGGTGCGCGGGGGCTTTCGCGACGAGCTGGAGCTCCTCGCGTGCGGCCGCATCGAGCTCGACGACCTGCACGCGCTGGTGCTCCTGCGCCGCGCGGGCGTGCTGCGCCGTCCGCGCTACATCCCCACGTGGCTGCGGCGCTGGAACACGCTCGTGCCCGAGTTCGCGTTCCGCTCCTTTCTCGGCGACCTCTCGCTCGACGCCCTGCGCGAGCACTACCGGGGTCTCATCGACTACGCGTCGTCGCACGCGCCGCCCCCGCCGCCCGACGCCGAGGGGTAATCCGCGCGGGTTTGTTGGCCCGGCGCCGCGCCCGCGGTAGGGTCCGTCCTGCGTCGGGGCGACGGCTGACGCACTCCACGCTGCGCCACTCCGACGGCGCCGCGCGTGCGGCCCCCAGCGCCATCGCCCCTCACGTGACGCTCGTCGCCCGTCGTGTTCGCACGGCGCGCGCGGGCGCGGGTCCAGAGGTCCCGACATCCCCTCTGCACGCGTGCGTGCCCTCGCCCGGGGAGCGCCCGCGCTGCTCGCTCACAGGTGCGTCGACCGCGTCGGGGGCTGAAACGTCCTCCCCCGTGCTCCCGCGCGTGCGCCGCGCCCTCCGTGCCCCCGCGACGATGGCGACCGCCGTCGCCGCGGGGGCGCGGGAGCACCTATTCGAACATCGCCGACACCCTCACCGCGCACCAGCACGCGCCCGCGACGCCCACCGCGTACGAGAGCGCGACGCGCGCGGGGCGCTCGGGCACGCGGAGCCTCATCGCGACCGCGGCGAGCGCGAGCCCCAGCGCCACGAAGGCCAGCTGCCCGAGCTCGACGCCCGCGTTGAAGGCCACGAGCGCCGCGAGGATCGCGTCGCGGGGCAGGCCCACCTCGCCGAGCGCGCCCGCGAAGCCGAAGCCGTGCAGCAGCCCGAAGAGCGCCGCCACGGCCCACGGCGCGCGCAGCGCGGGGCCCCGGTCGCGCACCAGGGCCTCGCGGGCGACGACGACGATGCTCCACGCGATGGCGGCCTCGACGGCGCGCGGCGGGGCGTGGGCGAGGCCCAGCGACGCGAGCGCGAGCGTGGCGCTGTGGCCCGCGGTGAAGGCCGTGATCGCCGCGAGGAGCGCGCGCCGACCGCGCACGACGAGGGCGAGGCCGAGCACGAAGGCGAGGTGATCCCAGCCCGTCGCGATGTGCTCGACGCCGAGCGTGAGGTAGCGCGAGAGCACGCCCGCGCGGTCGCTCCGCGCGGGCACCGTCCACGCGCGGTGGGCGTCGTCGAGCACGGCCTCGGCGGCGCCCCGCGCGGAGACGTGACGCACGACGACCTGCACGCCCGAGTGCTCCAGGCCCCGCACCGAGACCCGGGCGCCCGCGATTCCGTCGCGGCCGCAGTCGACGGTGACCGCGCGCGCGACGCCGTCGGCGATGGGCTCGGCCTCGGCGGGAGACACCTCGCGGCAGCGCGCGGGCAGCACGGGCTCGGCCCCGGTGGCGCGGCCCTCGGCGCCCGAGAAGCGCCACGTCACGCGCACGCGCCCGTCGCGCTCGTCGCGGAGCTCCAGCACGCCGAACGAGAGCGGGTGCGCGGCGGCGACCGCGGGCAGGAGCAGGAGCGCGAGGGCGAGGGCCCTCACCGCGCGACCTCGTAGCGCTCGACGATGCGCCGCGTGGCCTCGCGGGCGAG
>JBDHVF010000254.1:0-9765 GCA_039809605.1 Polyangiales bacterium
GCCTCGAGACGCTCGACGGGGTCGCGAAGGCCGAGGGCTTGATGACGGTCAAGAGCGGCGACCGCGTGACGCTGGTCTTCAACGACGTGCTCTTCAACACCCCGCACCTGCCTGGCTTCGCGGGCTTCGTGATGCGCTACGTCACCGACTCGACGGGCGGCCCGAAGGTCTCGCGTGTCGCGAAGCTCTTCGTCGCGAAGGACCGCGCCGCGCTCATGGCGCACCTCCTGCGGCTCGCGTCGACGCCGGGCCTCGCGCGCCTCGTGCCCGGTCACGGCGACGTCGTCGAGGGCGACGCGGCGGCGACGCTGCGCGCGGTCGCCGAGGCGCTGTAGGAGAAGCCGCGCCCTTCCCTCGCTCGTGGCGCGCGCGTAGGCTTCGCGCGCCATGGAGTTCATTCAGACCCCTCCCACGCTCGGCAACCAGTACACCGACGACCGCGTGCTGCGGTCGTACCTCGCGCGCGTGCTCCCCGACGACGTGCGCCGCGAGCTCGAGGCGTCGCACGCGCGGCTCGGCGAGCTCTCGGGCGGCGAGCTCTACGCCCTTCAGCTCTCCGACCGGCTCAACGAGCCCACGCTCACGCAATGGGACCCGTGGGGCAACCGCGTCGACCGCATCGAGCTCACGCCGCTGTGGAAGCGCGCCGCGGTGATCGCCGCCGAGGAGGGCGTCGTGGGCGCCGCGTACGAGCGACGACACGGCGCGCTCTCGCGCGTCGACCAGTTCGCGCGGCTCTACCTCTTTCACCCCTCGACCGACGTGTTCTCGTGCCCGCTCGCCATGACCGACGGCGCGGCCAAGACCCTCGTGTCGCACGGCAACCAGCGCCTCGTCGACCGCGCGCTGCCGCGCCTCACCAGCCGCGACCCTGCCGCCATGTGGACCTCGGGCCAGTGGATGACCGAGCGCACGGGCGGCTCCGACGTGGGCCTGAGCGAGACCGTGGCGCGCAACGACGGCGGCACGTGGAGGCTCTACGGCAACAAGTGGTTCACCAGCGCGACCACGTCGGAGATGGCGCTCACGCTCGGGCGCCCCGAGGGCAACGGCGCGGGCGGGCGCGGGCTCGCGCTCTTCTACGTCGAGACGCGCGACGCCCAGGGGCGCATGAACCGCCTCACGGTCAACCGCCTCAAGGACAAGCTCGGCACGCGCAAGGTGCCGACCGCGGAGCTCACCCTCGACGGCACGCCCGCCGAGCCCGTGGTGGGCCTCTCCGACGGGGTGCGCGCCATCACCCCGATGCTCAACATCACCCGCACGTGGAACGCCATCTGCGCCGTGTCGGGCATGCGCAGGGGCGTCGCCCTCGCGCGCGACTACGCCCGCCGCCGCGTGGCCTTCGGCGCGTCGCTCTCGCAGAAGCCCCTGCACTCGGACACGATCGCGGGGCTCCAGGCCGAGTTCGAAGCGGGCTTTCACCTCGCGCTGCGCGCCGCCGAGCTCCTCGGGCGCGAGGAGGCCCGCGAGCTCGGGGCGCGCGACGCCGAGCTCCTGCGCGTGATCACGCCCCTCGCCAAGCTCACCACGGGGCGCCAGGCGGTGCACGTGCTCAGCGAGACGCTCGAAGCGTTCGGGGGCGCGGGCTACGTCGAAGACACGGGCCTGCCGGTGCTCCTGCGCGACGGGCAGGTGCTCTCGATCTGGGAGGGCACCACCAACGTGCTCTCGCTCGACGTGCTGCGCGCGATGGGCAAGGGAGAGCCCCTGCGCGCCATCGCCGACGAGGTGCGCGAGCTCGCGGGGTCGCTCTCGGACGCGCGCCTCGCGGCCGTCGGGCGCCAGTGCCAGCAGGCGGTGGCGCACGTGGCCTCGGTGGCGATGGAGCTCATGGGCCAGGCTTCGAAGGGGCCCGAGCAGGCCGCGGGCGCGATGGCGGCGCTCGAGGCGAAGGCCCGCAGGCTCTCGCTCACGCTCGGCCGGGCGCTCGCGGGGGCGCTGCTCGCGCGGCACGCCCAGTGGTCGCTCGACCAAGAGCGCGACGGCAGGGCGAGGGCGGCGGCGTGCAGGTTCGCGTCGCACGGGGTCGACCTGCTCGACCTCGACGCGCCCCTCGACGAGAGCGCGGCGCTCGCCAACGACGCCCCGCTGCCCTGATCCTTGTCCGCGTGCGGAGCGGGTGTTACAGGTCATCCGACGCGCGTCGTGCACGCGCGAACCGCACCACGGACCAGGGAAACCATGGCCATTCGAACGATCCTCCGATATCCCGACAAGCGGCTGCGCATCAAGGCGGAGCCGGTCGCCGAGGTCGACGACGAGATCCGCAGGCTCTGTGACGACATGGCCGAGACCATGTACGCGGCGCCGGGCGTGGGCCTCGCTGCGCCGCAGATCGGCGTCTCCAAGCGCATCTTCGTGATCGACATCGCCGACGCTGATCACCCGAGCGAGCTGCGCACGTTCATCAACCCCGAGATCGTCTCGCGCGAGGGCGAGACCGTGTGGGAAGAAGGGTGCCTGTCGTTCCCGGGCATCCACGAAGAGGTCGAGCGCGCGGCGAAGGTGACGGTGCGCGCGACGGGCCTCGACGGCAGGCCCTTCGAGCTGACGGCCGAGGGCCTGCTCGCCATCGCCGTGCAGCACGAGTACGACCACCTCGACGGCACCCTCATGGTCGACCGGGTGTCGCTGCTCAAGCGACGCTTCATCGACCGCGAGATGCGCAAGCGCGCGATCGCCGAAGCCCGCCCCTGAACCCTCTCCCGAGACCCCTCCCATGGCACCCCGCGCAGTCTTCTTCGGAACGCCGGCGTTCGCGGTCTCTTCGTTCGAGGCGCTGACCTCCGTCGCCGACGTCGTGGCCGTGGTCTGTCAGCCCGACCGCCCCGCGGGCCGCGGCAACGTGCTCACGCCCCCGCCCGTGAAGCTCGCCGCGCAGGCGAGGGGCGTCGAGGTGCGCCAGCCCGAGAAGCTGCGCGACGGGGTCGTGGCCGCGTGGCTCTCGACGCTCGCGCTCGACGTGGCCGTGGTGGTGGCCTACGGGCGCATCCTGCCGCCCGCGATTCTCAGCGCGCCGCGCATGGGCTGCCTCAACGTGCACGCGAGCGTCTTGCCGAGGCACCGCGGGGCCGCGCCGATCAACTGGGCGATCATGGCGGGCGACGAGGCCACGGGCGTGACGCTCATGCAGATGGACGAGGGCCTCGACACGGGCCCGATGCTCGCCGTGCGGCGCACGCCCATCGGCCCCGACGAGACCGCCGTGGAGCTCGCCGCGAGGCTCTCGTCGCTCGGCGCGGAGCTCGTGCGCGAAGAGGTCCCGCGCTACCTCGCGGGCGCGCTCGCGCCCGTGGCGCAAGACGCTTCGAAGGCCACGCTCGCGCCGCTGCTCACCAAGGAGCTCGGGGTCATCGACTGGAGGCTCTCGGCGAAGGAGATCCATGACCGGGTGCGCGGGCTGCAGCCGTGGCCGGGCGCGTCGACGACGCTGGGCGCGCGCAGGCTCATCGTGGGCGCGACGCGGCTCGACGACCCCCCCGCGGTGATGGCCGGCGCGCCGGGCGAGGTCGTGGCCGTCACGCGCGACCGCGTCTGGGTGGCGACTTCGAACGGCCTCGTGGCGCTCGTCGAGGTGCAGCTCGAAGGCAAGAAGAGGGTGCCGGTGCGGGAGTTCCTCGCGGGCCACCCCCTGCGCACGGGCGCGATGCTCGGGCAGGCGGTCGCGCCGTGAAGCTCTACACGAAGACGGGCGACCAGGGCGACACGGGCCTCTTCGGGGGAGGGCGCGTCTCGAAGGCCAGCGACCGGGTGAGCGCGTACGGCGCGGTCGACGAGCTCAACGCGGCGCTGGGCGTCGTGCGCACGCACGCGCTCGAGTCGAGCCTCGACGCGCTCCTCGCGCGGGTGCAGAGCGAGCTCTTCACGCTCGGCGCCGAGCTCGCCACGGTGCCCGGCAAGGAGCGGAACCTCGGCATCGCCCTGCTCGACGACGAGAGCGTCGCGCGCATCGAGCGCGCCATCGACGAGAGCGAGGCCGCGGTCGAACCCCTCAAGAGCTTCGTGCTGCCCGGCGGGTCACCCGCGGCGGCGGCGCTGCACGTGGGCCGTACGGTCTGCCGCCGCGCCGAGCGCGAGGTGGTAGGGCTCGCCGCGCACGAGCCCGTGCGCAGCACGCTGGTCGTGTACCTGAACCGCTTGAGCGATCTGCTGTTCTCGCTCGCGCGCTCGGTCAACCGCGCCGCGGGCGTCGCCGACGTGCCCTGGGCGCCGCGCTGAGACGGGACGAGCGCCGACCGGGACGGTGCGAAATAGTCTTCGCGGTGCCACCTCGGTGATGCATCGGTCTGCTACCGTTGCACCATGGTGAGGCTCGCGCAGATCTCGGACCTCCATCTTCTGGAGCCGGGGCATGGCTCGCGCCGGGGGATGATGGCGTGGCGGCTGTCGTTCCTGTCTGCGCACCGCGCGCTCGACGCCGACGACCGTGTGGAGCGCGCGAAGCGGGCGCTGGCCGCGGTGCGGGCGCTCTCGCCCGACCACGTGGTGATCACCGGAGACCTCACCGAAGACGGCACCGTGCGTCAGTTCGAGGCGCTCGCCGAGCTGCTCCACGACTCGGGGCTCGCGCCTTCGATGTTCACGCTGGTGCCGGGCAACCACGACGTGATCGACCGCGTCGACGGGTGGGCGCGCGCGTTCGACGGGCCGCTGCGCGCCTTCGCGGCCACGAGCCGCTTCGGCGAAGAGGTCGTCGTGGGCGCGCTCTCGGTCGTGCCGGTGAACACGGCCTTTCATCAGCACTGGGTGTTCTCCGCGGGGAGGCTCGCGCCCGAGCACGCGCGCGAGATCGCCGCCGCGGTCGAGCGCGGACGCAGCCAGGGCCGCGCCGTCGCGCTCGTGCAGCACCACGCCGTCACCGCGCACCCCAACCGCGTCGTGCACTGGATCGACGGCCTGCGCGACGACGCCGGCGCGCGCTCGCTCCTGCGCGAGGAGCACGTGCACGTCGTCCACGGGCACATCCACCGGCGGCGCGACCGGGTGCTCTCGCTGCTCGGGCGGCCGCAGGTGTTCTCCGCCCCCGCCGTGGTCGACGGCGACGACCCCGTGCGGCTCTACGAGGTCGAAGCGGGGCTGCTGCGCGCGGCCGACGCGGCGCCCGCGACCGAGCCCTCGCACGCGGTCGAGGCGATCGAGGGCAGCGTCGCGCGGGGCTGACGCGCGCCGCTCACGCGCCGAGCGCGTCGAGGTACGAGGCCAGCGCGGCCTTGCGCTCCTGCGCGGTCGCCGCGTGGTCGGTCTCGACGGCGCGCTCGTCGGGGGTGACCTTGAAGAGGGGCTGTCCCTTGTGAACGATGGTGCCCGCGCCCTCGATCAGCACCGCGTCGACGCGGCCCGAGAAGGGCGCCACCACGCGGTTGAACATCTTCATCACCTCGATGATGTAGAGGGGCTGGTCCTTCTCGAAGTGGTCGCCGACCTTCACGAAGGCCGGGCGGTCGGGCGACTCCTGGGCGTAGAACATCCCGCCCACCTCGGCGACGATCTCGTCGGCGCGGGTCGCGGGCGGGGGCACGAGCACCCGGGCCATGCGCTGCTGCAGCGCGTGGTCGTGCAGCCGCGCCGGGAGGGTGATCGTCAGGTCGTCTTCGACCTTCAGCTCGTAGAAGCCCGTGCGCGCGCCCACCAGCGCGGCGAGGCCCAGGAGCTCGAGGCCCGCCTGGTGGCCCTCGTGCGACGAGCGGCACCGCGACCACGTCGCCTCGTCGACGCCCGCGGGCGCGCGCGGCGCGCGCAGCGTCGCGACCGTCTCGCGCCAGTCGGTGACGCCCGTGCGCGCGGCGAGCGCGCGGTAGAAGCCGAGCGCCCGCGAGAGGAGCTCGTGGTCCTGCTCCCAGATCACCTGCGCGGCGGGCATCTCGCGGCGCCAGTCCATGTCGAGCAGGTGGTAGGTCTCGGCCAGCACCTCGACGGGGTTGCGCAGCCACTCGAGGCGCCCGTCGCGCAGCGCGAAGCTCTTCCCCTGCTGGCTGAGCCACGTCGAGAGCCGGTGGGGCTCTTCGAAGAGGGCCTCGACGGGGCGGCGCACGAGCGTCTCCTTGAGCGTGAAGACGTCGCGCAGCGCCGCCGACGCGGCCTTGCGGCGGCCCTCGTCGGCGACGGACCCGAGGCGCCGCTCGGCGCGCCTGCCGAGCTCGGCCCACGCGGCCGCGAGGTCGACGCGGCCCGACTCCTCTTTCAAGAGCCCCACCTGCGTGAGGTACGGCACCACGAAGCGCGTCGTCGGCTTCGCCCACACGTTGCGCGCGGCGAACCACGCCACGAGGCCCTGGTGAAACGCGAGGTTGGTCTCGAGGTCGTAGCCCCGCAGCCGCGTGCGGCGCAGCACCTCGGCGAGGCGCGCGTACGAGCCCTCGCGGTCGTCGCCCGTGGTCACCAGCAGCGCGATGTTGCTGTCGTACGCGCCCGCGAGGCGGTAGTGCACGAACATCCCCGTGTCGGGGTGCTCGAGGCAGATGCCCTGGTCGTCGCGCACCTCGCCCTCGATGGGGGCGCTCCACCCGATCACCAGCGCGCCCGCGTGCGGGCGCAGCGCGCGGTTGGTGGCGTTGAGCCGGGCCTCGACCGCGGCGCGCTCGCGCGGCACGCGCTCGGGGCGCGGCATGCGCGCGCCGTGGCGCGCGAGCAGCACCATGCACTCGACGATCGAGTGCACGTCGAAGTGGTCCGACGGGTCCGCGGGGTTGGTGAAGCGCAGCGCGTAGCAGAGCTCCGAGACGCGGTGCTCGACCTGGATGCGCGTGTTGACCTCCATGAAGTAGTGCCGCGGGCCGTCGACGATGCACTCGAAGGTCGACGCCGAGTCGAGGCCCACCGCGCGGCCGAAGCGCTCGGCCTCCTCCTCCATGCGCTCGAGGGTGGCGAGGTCCTGCGCGAGCGCGGCGGCCTCGGCGTCGCGGCCCGCGGCGCGCGCGCGCTCGACGGCGCGGGCGAGGCCCTCGCGCGTCACCGACACCTCCAGGAGCTTCTGCTCGTGCATCTGGAGCGAGCAGTCGCGGCCGCCGAGCGTGACGCACCACGACCCGTTGCCGATCATCTGGATCTCGTTGTGCCGCGTGGTCTCGACGTTGAGCTCGAGGAGCACGTTCTTGTTGTCGCCGACGCCCGCGGCCTTCACCTCTTGAAGGGCCTCGCGCACCTTGCCGGGCACGTCGGGGTCGCCGGGCGCGAGGATGCGCTGGCCCTTGCCGCCGCCCCCGCCGATGGCCTTCACGCGCAGGCGCGCGCCGGGGTTCTCGGCGAACATCCTCGCGGCCTCGCGGGCGCACGACGCGCCCACCTCGTCGAGGGTCACCACGTCGACGCGCGCGCGGTACGACGCCTGGAGCACGGCCTCGAGGGCCGCGGGCCACGCCATCACGGCGAGCGAGGCGGCGTCGAGGTCGAGCCCGGCGGCGCGGGCGAGGGCCGCGAGGGCGTCGACGTTGGGCGCCTTCGCGGCGAGGGCGCGCGCGGCGATGTCGTCGACGCCGGGCGTGACGCTCACGCCCTGGGCGAGGGCGGTGCGCTTGGCCTCGTCCTTCGAGCCCGCGGCGCGCTGGGTGTGCGAGCGGGGGCCGACGAAGCGCAGGCCCGCGCCCTCGAGGGCCGACACGAACTCGGCGCTCTCGGCCATGAAGCCGTAGCCCGCGAAGACGTAGCCGTAGCCGTGCGCGTGGCAGATCTCGATGATCTCGGCCACGCGCTCGGCGCGCTCGGCCGTCGTCGCGCCGGTGTAGTCCCTCACGCGGTGCACGCGCTCGGGCGCGATGCGACGGAGCTCGGGGGCGCGCGCCTGCTGGTAGACGATCGAGTCCTTGTCCGAGACGAGGATGCCGTAGCGGGCGACGCCCATCTCGTCGAGGACGTCCATGGCTTCGATGCGCACGGGGCCGCGGCACACGATGAGCACCGCGACGTCGTCGCACGCGAACGAGCGCGCCCAGGGCGAGGGGTGGCGGCCGAGGCGGCGGTCGCGGCGGGTGAGGGGGTTGGCGAGGTACCAGTCGGTCTTGTCGGCCATCGGGGTCGTCGCGCTCCCTCAGTGAAACTCGCGCTGCACGCCCGTGAAGGGCGACGGGGTGTAGTGGCGCAGGAACATCAGCAGCGAGCGCCCGAGCACGCGCCGCAGCTCGTCGGGCATCACGAGCTGCGAGATCGAGCCCAGGCCCAGCGCCTCGCGCGGGTTCATGAGCTCGCGCTCGTAGCGCGCCGAGAGCTCGGCCTCGCGGGCCCTGAGCCACGCGCGGGCCTCCTCGTCGGCCTCGCGCGCCGCGCGCACCGGGTCGTCGCCCGCCGCCACGCGCTCGCGGGCGCCCTGCTCGGCCCGCGGCGCGACCATGCCGCGCACCTTGCGGAGCTCGTCTTTGTAGACGAACTCCTTGCCCGCGGGCCCCATCACCGCGAGGCGCGTGGTGGGCAGCGCCAGCACCATGTCGGCGCCCGTGGGGTAGTTGTTGAACGACGCGTACGCGCCGCCGAACGCGTTGCGGAGGATCAGCAGGATGCGCGGGGTGCGCACGTCGACGATGGCGTCGAGCATGGCGCGGCCGGCCTGCACGACGCCGAGCGACTCCTGCTCGCGGCCGGGGAGAAAGCCCGTGGTGTCTTCGATGAACACCAGGGGGATGTTGTAGAGGTTGCAGAAGCGGATGAAGCGCGCGTTCTTGTAGGCCGCGTGCACGTCGATCTGGCCCGAGGCGTACGCGCTGTTGTTGGCGACGAAGCCCACCACGTTGCCGCCGATGCGCCCGAAGCACGTCACGGTGTTCTGCGCGCGCGCGGGCTGCACCTCGAAGTAGTCGCCGTGGTCGCAGAGCGCCTGCACCACGACGCGCACGTCGACCGGGGTGTTGAAGCCCGTGGGCGAGGTGAAGGCCTTGCGGAGCAGCACGTCGACCTCGGGGGTCGCGCGGTCGATCGGGTCGCTCGTGGGCTGAAAGGGCGCGAGCGAGCGGTTGTCGCCCGGCAGGTACGTGAGCAGCCGCGCGGCCGTGCGCAGCGCGCCCACCTCGTCGGGCACCGCGAGGTCGACCACGCCCGAGGCCGCGTGCACCTTGGGGCCGCCGAGGTCGTCGGGGGTCACGTCTTCGCCGAGCACCGACTTCACCACGCCGGGGCCCGTGAGCCCGAAGAAGGTGTCGCCCGGCTGGATGACGAAGCTGCCCTGGCGCGGGAGGTACGACCCGCCGCCGGCGTTGAAGCCGAACATGCACATCACGCTCGGCACGACGCCCGAGATGCGGCGCAGCGCGGTGAAGGCCTCGGCGTAGCCGTCGAGGCCGCCGACGCCCGCGGGCACGTACGCGCCGGCCGAGTCGTTCATGCCGATCACGGGCATGCCCCGCTCGCCCGCCATGGTGAAGAGGCGCGCGAGCTTGCGGCCGTTGGTGGCGTCCATCGAGCCCGCGCGCACCGTGAAGTCGTGGCCGTAGCACGCCACGTCGCGGCCGTTCATGCGGAGCACCGCGGTGACGAGCGAGGCGCCGTCGAGGTTCGGCCCCCAGTTCTGAAAGAGCACCGTGGGCTCTTCGGCGGTGAGCACGCGGATGCGCTCCCACACCGTCATGCGGTTCTTGGCGTGCTGCCGCGCGATGGCCGCGGCGCCCATGCTGGCGTACGGCCGCTCGCGCAGGCGCGCGGCCTCGAGGAGCGTGGCGGTGTACGCGTCGGGGGCCTCGGCCGCCGGGGGGGCGGGCGCGAAGGGGTCGTCGAGGCTCGGCGCGACGGGCTCGGCGGGGTCTTGCGCGGTCATCGGGTGGGGACCTCTCGGGCGAGGCG
>JBDHVF010000255.1:0-9763 GCA_039809605.1 Polyangiales bacterium
GCCGCGGGGTGGAGCGACTGCGACGGCGACGCCTCCAACGGCTGCGAGGCCGACACGCGCACCGACCCGCGCAACTGCGGCGCGTGCGGGCGCGCGTGTACGGCGGCCCACGGCACGCCGGGGTGCAGCGCGGGCGCGTGCACGCTGGCGACCTGCGACGCGGGCTGGGGCGACTGCGACGGCGCGGCGGCCACGGGCTGCGAGACCGACCTCACCCGCACCCCGTCGCACTGCGGCGCGTGCGGCGTGCGCGGCGTCGAGGCGTGCGACGGGCGCGACAACTCGTGCGACGGCCGCGTCGACGAGGGCTGCCCCACGGGCCTCGCGGGCCTCGACGCGGTGAGCGCCACGAGCCCCACCTACGGGTCGACCTCGGGCTCGCCGTACGACCTCGCGTGCCCGCCGGGCACCTTCGCCACGGGGGTCACGGGGCGGCTCTACCTGAGCTTCATCTCGTACCAGACGCAGTGGCTGTTCCGCTGCGCGCGCCCGCGCCTCGTCGAAGACACCTCGCGCACCCCCTACGCCTACCGCATCGAGTGGACCGACGCGGGCACCGCGGGCCCCGTCGGCGCGGCCACGGGCTCGACGTACACGTTCAACTGCGCGGCGGGCTCGGTGATCCACCGGGTGGCGCCCTACGCGTCGTCGGTGGTGGGCCAGGTCACCTGGGAGTGCGCCTCGTGGTCGCTCGCGGGCTCGGCCGCGACGGGCTGGCGCGTCGCGCGCTCGGTCACCAACAGCGGCACGTACGGCAGGGCCATCGGCACGCGCTACGACTACACGTGCCCCGACAGCGGCGGCAACGCGGCGGCCCTGCGCGGCGCCGCGGGTCGCGTCAACGGGTCGTACATCTCGAGCGTGGCGCTGCGCTGCGCGTCGCCGTCGGTCACGGTGCGGTAGCGCGATGGCCTGACGCGCACGCGCGCATGCGCGGCAGGGCCGTCGTCACGCGGGGCGAGACGGCGGGGCGACGGGGGCGGGCTTCTTCGCGCGGGGCTTGCGCGCCTTCGGAGGGCGGAAGCCCGCGTAGTCGTCCTTGCGCGCGGGGTTGTCGGAGACGTGGTAGCGGCCCGCCTTGAGCACGCGCTCGAAGCGGGCGGCGCAGAGCGTCCACGCGCGGTCGAGCAGGTCCTTGAGGGTCGCCGGGTCGTGCGCGTCGCTGTCGAGCAGCTTCGAGAACTCGGCGTGGAGCGTCGCGAGCGTCTTCGCGGCCGCGGCCTCGCCCTTGGGCATCTCGGCGAGCCACGCGCGGTGCTCCTCGGCGTTGCAGAGCCGAAGGATGCGCACGTTGTCGTTGAGGATGTCGGCGTCGCCCGAGCCCTTGCGGATGTCGCTGAGGAGCGCGCGACCCGCGCGGTCGCCCTCGAAGCGCACGTCGAAGGCCGCGAGCAGGCGCCTCTGGATCGCGCGCTGATCCACCCGCAGCGCGCTGATGCGGCGCGCCCCTTCGGAGCCCGCGGTGGCGGCGGTGCCCGTGGTGCGCGCGTCGCGCCAGCGCAGGTAGATGATGTTGAGGTGCTCCACGCGCGCGGCGAGCTCGCGGATCTCCTCGACGGTGAGCTTGCCGCTGTTGAGCGCCACCCTCACCAGCGCCTCGCGGTCGGCCCACGCGGTGGCGGCCACGCCCTTCATCCACGCGATGCGCTCCTCGACGTACGAGGGCGTGCGGCCCACCTCGGCCTCCGCGAGCGCGGCGCCCTCGTCGAAGAAGCGCTGGCGCGCGTCGGCGTCGAGCATCGCCATGGGGATGATCGACGTGCCGGTGTGAACCACGGGGGACGGGGGACGTGCGGGCTTGTCTTCGCGACGGTTCTTCGCTGCCATGATTGCGACCTCCTGCACCCATCAACGGCAGCGCGCGGAAAGCCTTGAGGCGGTCGGAGGGGGGTCCGTCACTTTTTTCGAAAACCCTGCCGCGCGAGCGGCGGGGCGCGATACGGGCGCTCCCAGAACGCGATCCGACGGCGCTTCGGTCGCTTTCGGAGCGCGTACCGACGGCGTCTCCGTCACGCCCCGCCGCTCGCGCGGCAGGGTCTTCGGCGCGTACTGGCGACGTTGAGGGCGGTTCCCTCGCGCGATCTACCAGCCCTCACACCACCCGCGGATCTCCGGGCGCCTCGCGATCGCCGCGCGACAGCTCTCGCGGAGGAGGAGGTCGGCCGCCGGTGAGTCCGCCACCTCGATGAGGTCGACCAGCACGCTCGCGTGCGGCTCGGCGAGGATCAGCGCCTTCACCTCGGCAGCGCGCACGGCCTCCCCGCGCGCCATGAACTCGTCGTACTTCTCGACGTGGTTCTGGAGGCTCGCGAACACCCGGCTCCGGTCCCTCTGGAGCAGCGGGCGGTTCAGGTCGTACGCCCGCTCGCTCGCGCACCCGCGGTCCGAGAGCGACTCGTAGAAGCCCGTGCGGGGCGCGAGGCGCAGGTGCTCCCGCGGGCGGTCGCGCGCGTTCGTCGGGTCGAGCAGCATCGGCGTGCCCGCCGCGTCGAGCGGGAAGTACGTGCTCTTGCGGCGGTTGCAGGGCCCGCACGACCAGAGGAGGTTCGCCCAGACGTACGTCCGCTCGGGGTACGCGGCGCGGGGCCAGAAGTGGTCGATCTGGTCGCCCTCGCCGCCCTCGCAGTACATGCAGCGCCCTGGCCCCGGCGCCATCTGGTCGCGCAGCAGCTCCGCCACCCTCTCGATCGCCTGCACGCGGCTGTCCCACAGCCGCATCGCCTCCTCCACGCGACGCTCGAAGAGCCGCTTCCGCTCGATCCTTCGGGTGCGCTCCGCGAGCACCGCGGTGATGTCCGCGGAGAGCTCCAGTCGCCCGATGCGACGCATCAGAGGCGCTCGAGCGTGCGGCGCGACTGCTCCACGAGCGAGGCATCGTTCGACGGGAGCTCCGCGAGGATCGCCTTGAGCCGCTCCCGCTCCTCGGGCGACGCCTGACCGCGGATGGCCTTGACCTCGAGGTTCGCGGCCTCGGCGCGCAGCCGCTCGGTGCGGCGCGAGAACAGGTGGTCGACGCCGAAGAGGTCGCTCATCACCGCGTCGTCGATGGTGCCGTGCACCACCGCCGCGTAGGTCTGTTTCGACACGGGCTCGACCACGCCCGCGGCCTCGCCCGGCGCCGGCAGGCGAAAGAGTCGCCCCGGCGACGCCGCCTGACACACGAAGGGGCTGTGCGTCGTCACCACGAACTGCACCCGCGGGAAGTGCTCCATCAGCCAGAAGCCGATCTCCTGCTGCCACGACGGGTGCAGGTGCTGCTCGACCTCGTCGATGAGCACCACGCCCGAGTTGTGGATGACCACCCTGGTCTCGCCCCGCTCGTCGCGCACGCGCTCCGCGCGGAGGCGCTCGCCGAAGGCCGCGTGCATGCGCATCAGGATGTCGAGCACCAGCGCCACGACCACACGGTAGCCTTCGCTCATCCGCTCGAGCCGCCGCTCGCGGTCGCCCTGGAGCACCCGCAGCCCGTCGGGCGCCACGCCCACGATGCGCGCGCCCTTCTCGCGGAGCAGGTCGTTGAGCAGGTCGATCGCGAGCGCCTCGACCTTCGCCGCGGCCTGCCGCTCCTCGACGGGCGGCGCGGTGGAGAGCGCCCGGTGGTTGAGGCGCACGAGCGCGTCGACCGATTCGCGCAGCCCCACGTCGTCGCGAAAGAGGCTCGCGAAGCCCGCGTCGCGGCGGTTCCAGCGAGACGTGTCCACGAGGTTCGTGAGCCGCCGCACGGGGCCGTAGCCCGCAGCGAACCAGCCGCGGGGTTCGTCGCCGCCGTAGAGCGGGCCCCGTGGGGCGAGTTCGAGTCCGTGATCCGTGTCAGCGAGCGTCATCCCAGTCGCACGCCCAGCATGCGGGTCCGTGCGCGAGGAGTTCCGGCCATCCCAATGAACCCAGTACTTGAGAGGGGTGCGCTCTGCTGTGTGCGCCTTCGCCTGTGCGATGACCGCCCGCCAGGCGTCGGCGTCGTAACTCGTATCGGTGGCGAGGTCGAAGGCGTCATCATCACAGGTGATGACGCTCGGCTTGATCTCGGCGATCGACCCCCCCCATCTGACCCACTCGTCCGCGATCGGGTTGAAGCCCTCGACGTCCGTCCCCGAGATCGCGAGCGCGAGCGCCTGGAGCAGCGTCGACTTCCCCGTGCCGTTGCGCCCTGCGAGCACGGTCCACCCCGCGCCCGACTCGCCCTCCGGCACGAGGCGCAGGTCCAGCGCCTCGAAGCACCGCACGTTCTTCAACTCGATCCGCGTGATGTGCATGCGCGAGGCTCCGGTACGTGACGAAGATAGAGGGACGCTCGCTCGCCGTCGACACCGCGACGGTCAGGCACTCCCGCCGAGACCCCGCGCGAGCGCGACGGCCACAGCCTCGTGCGCTTCGCTCTGCTTGCGCAGCGAAGCTTCGAGCCGGTCGCAGAGCGCCATGAGCTCGTCGACCTTCGCGATGATGCGCTGCTGCTCTGCGAGTGGCGGGATCGGGAACTCGATCGCCGCGAGCCTGCCTGCGCTCAGGTGCGCGATGTTGGTCGTCTGCTGTGCTTCGCGTCGAAAGCGACCACCATGCATGTATGCGCGAAACACGAGGAGCGCAAACTCCGGCGGAATCCCAGTGTGCGTCCGGAAGCGCAGCAGCGTATTCTGAAAGCAGGCTCCCGGCACCTCTCCTCGGTAGAGCGCGGGCCGTCCGACGAGTTCGTAGCTCTGGCCCTCGTTGAGGAGCACGTCGCCCGGTGCAAGGGCGAACCGCTCGAACTCTTCGTCTGAGAAGTTCATCTCCATCACATCGCTGAGGTCGATGCGATTCTCGTGCACGTTCGCAACGCGTAGGTATGGGCGCATCTTCGGCCCGTGGTGATTCTCGGGTGATCGCTGCCGACCGAGCTGCACGACCCCCGCGAGCCCGACGCGGGTCCACCCCCACCCCTTCGGCAGCGCGAACGGCTGCTCCCCTTCGCTCACTGGCGGCAGCGGTTCGCTCTTCGGGAGCTTCTTCTCCTTCACCAGCCGCGCGCGCTCCTCGGCGATGCGCGCCAACAGCGCGCTCGCGGGCTCGTCGCTCGGGTCCTGCGGCACCAGCTTCCCGCGCACCGCGAGCTCCAGCACGAGCTGCCGCACGCGCGCGACGCCGCCCGGCGCCTCCGCGAGCAACTCGAAGCGCTCCAGCATCCGAGCGGTGTCCATCGTTACGCCCCCAACGGCCTGCCGTTGGGCCGTCCGCGGTGGAAGAAGAAACCGCAAGGGCGCAAGGGGCGCAAGGGAGAGAGGATGGTCATTCTCATCTCTGGTTCTCCTGGGAATCGAACACCTCATCAGCTCCATCTTGCGTTTCCTGTAACTGGTTGCGTGCGACGCGCCTGACGCCTCGCAGCAGCACGGCCACCTTGAAATTGATCAGCAGCGCGAGCGGAAGCCCCGTGGCCTTCAGGTACGATAGAGCCTGCGCGACGTGGACCTCGTTGAGGTGCTCGACGGCTTTGATCTCTACGATCACGCACCGCTCGGCGAGAAGGTCCATCCGTCCCGCGCCAACCTCTTGCCCCTTGTATTGGACCCGAAACGTCGCCTGCCGCTCGAATCGCACTCCGCGCAGTTCAAGTTCGACCTCGAGGGCCGCCTGATACACCGACTCGAGGTACCCGGGTCCGAGGTGCCGATGCACCTCGATCGCCGCGTTCACCACGCGTCTTGCGACTTCGTTCACCCCCACCGAGGTCTCACGAAACCTTGCCGGTGATCGCTTGGAGAATCCTTCTTCCCCTTGCGACCCTTGCGCCCTTGCGGTTTCTTCCTCTCGCTTCATGTACCTACGCTCCGACGGTCCAGCAGCGCCTTCGAGAGCGCGTCGCGCAGGGCCTCACGTACGCTCGCCACCTCGCGCGCGGCCGCCTCGTACTTCGCCAGCAGCTCGTCGGGGTCGCCGTGCGCGGCGTCGACGACGCGCGGGTTCTTCCAGTCGAGGTTGTAGTTGCGCGCGGCGATGTCCTTCGCGGCGACCTTCCACGCGCGGTCGCTCTCGGCGCGCTTCGCCCACCACGCGCGCTCGGGGGCGAACTCTTCGAGGCGCAGCGGCTTCGTCTTCGAGTAGCTCTTCTGCCCGTCGGGGTAGGGATGGTCGTAGAACCAGACCTCCTTCGTAGCCTTCCCCTTCGTGAAGAAGAGAAGGTTCGTCTGGATCGATGCATATGGCGCGAACACGCCCTTGGGGAGCCGCACGATCGTGTGCAGGTCGCACTCGCTGAGCAGGCGCTCCTTGATGCGGCTCTTGATGCCCTCGCCGAAGAGCGTGCCGTCGGGCAGCACCACCGCCGCGCGCCCGCCCGGCTTGAGCAGGTGCAGGATCAGCACGAGGAAGAGGTCGGCCGTCTCGCGCGTCTGGTAGTCGATCGGAAAGTTCTTCTCGACGCCGTCCTCCTCCATGCCACCGAAGGGGGGGTTGGTGAGGATCACGTCGACCTGCTCGTCGGGGCCGCGGTCGCGGAGCGGGCGCGCGAGGGTGTTGTCGTGGCGCACCTGCAACGGCACCTCGACGCCGTGGAGCATCAGGTTCGTCGTGCAGAGCAGGTGCGGCAGGGGCTTCTTCTCGACGCCGTGAATCGAGCGCTGGAGGAGCGCCTCGTGCTCGGGCTTCTTCACGTGCCTGCGCACGTGGTCGAGCGACGCCGTGAGGAAGCCGCCCGTGCCGCACGCGGGGTCGAGCACGGTCTCGCCGAGCCTCGGGTCGACGCGCTCGACCATGAACTGCGTCACCGCGCGCGGGGTGTAGAACTCGCCCGCGTTGCCCGCGCTCTGGAGGTCGCGCAGGATCTGCTCGTAGAGGTCGCCGAGCAGGTGACGGCTCTTCGCGTCGTTGAAGTCGATGCCCTCGTTGAGCTTGTTGACCACCTGCCGCAGCAGGGTGCCCGACTTCATGTAGTTGTAGGCGTCTTCGAAGACGACGCGCACCAGCCGGGCCCGCGGGTCGTCGCGCCCGCGCCCCTTGAGCGCCTTGAGCTTTGGAAAGAGCTCGTTGTTCACGAAGCTCAGGAGCGCCTCGCCGGTCATCCCCTCGCGGTCGGCGGCCCACTTGCGCCAGCGGAGCGCCTCGGGCAGCGGCGAGCGGAAGTCGTCGTGGAGGGCTTCGAGCTCGGCCTCCTGATCGTCGAGGATCTTGAGGAAGAGCATCCACGCGATCTGGCCGATGCGCTGGGCGTCGCCGTCGACGCCCACGTCCTTGCGCATGATGTCCTGGATCGACTTGATGGTGGTCGAGAGCGCCATCTGCGCGCAGCGTTCTACGACGACTCGGCCCCGTCGCGGTAGAGGGCATCGAGCAGCGCGCGCAGGGCGGCGCGGTAGCCCTCGCGCCCGCCGAAGCGCTTGACGATCTCGACGGGGGTGCCGAGGACCTGCATCGCGGGGAGCTTGAGCGCCGAGGGGTCTTCGACGGCGAGCGGTCCCTCGCGCTCGTAGAGGCCGATCAGGGCGTCGAGCACGGCGCCGGGGGTGGGCTCGTACCCCGCGAGCAGGCCCGAGCCCCTCACCCTCGCGGCGCGCCACGCGCGCGTGACGACGGGCGCGTCGAAGGCCGCCGACGCGAGCGCGTCGAGCGGGTCCGTCGGCGCCTCGTAGAGGTCGTGCAGCGCGCTCACCAGCACGCCCTGCTCGCGGAGCTCGTCGACGATCGCCTGCCGCCGGTCGGCGCCGAGCGCCGCGCCCACGAGCGCGTCGAGCGTCGGGTAGCGCTCGCGCACCACGCGCCGCACCTCGTCGCGCAGCGACTCGACCATGAGCCGCTCGGCGGTGTAGTGCAGCGTCTGCTCCGACGCGATCGACACCGCGACGCCGCTCACCGTGTACTTCTCGGTCGCGTGCGCGCGCCCCGACACGATGTACCCCGTGGGGCCTCCGGGCGCCGCGTCGTGCCCGTCGTCGGCTTCCGCGCCGGCGGAGTCGTCGGGCGGCGCGATGGGGTCGTCGCCGTGCGGTTCGTAGATCGAGACGGGCGTGCCGTCGAAGGCCCGGTCTTCGAAGAGGCGCGTGGCGCCCTTGAAGTCGACGATGGTGAAGAAGTACTTGTCGCGCGACGGCATGAGCCTCGTGCCGCGGCCGATGAGCTGCTTGAACTTCGTCATCGACTGGATGCCCTGGTCGATCACGACGTACTGGCAGGTCTTCACGTCGACCCCCGTGGTGAGGAGCTCGCTCGTGGTGACCACCACGGGGTACCGCTCGGCGGGGGTCGAGAAGCGTTCGACGAGGCCGGGCGCTTCGGGCAGGTCGCCGGTGATGCGCGCGAGGTAGTCCCTGTGCTCGGCGTTCCAGTCGGGCGCGGCGTTGACGAGGGCCGAGCGCATGCGCACCGCGTGGTCGATGTCTTCGCAGAACACGATGGTCTTCGCGTGGGGGTCGGTGGCGCGCAGCAGCGCGACGACCTGCTCGGCGACGCGGCGCGCGCGCTCGGCGAGCACGAGGATGCGGTCGAAGTCGGGGCGGCCGTAGTCGCGCACGTCGATCTGCTTCTTGAGGTCGTCGAGCTGGCCCGCGGAGGGGCGCCAGCCCTTGAGGTCGAGGTCCATGTCGACGCGAACGACCTTGTAGGGCGCGAGAAAGCCGTCTTCGATGCCCTGCTTGAGCGAGTAGGTGTACGCGGGCTCGCCGAAGTAGTGGGTGTTCGAGCCCTTGCGGCCCTCGTGCGGCGTCGCCGTGAGGCCGAGCTGGATCGCGCCCGAGAACCACTCGAGCACCTTGCGCCACTTCGCGTCGTCCTCGGCGCTGCCGCGGTGGCACTCGTCGACGATCACGAGGTCGAAGAAGCCTCGCGAGAACTTGCGGTACGCGCTCTGCGCGTCGACGTCGCTCACGATCGACTGGTAGAGCGCGAAGTACACCTCGAACGCGGTGTCGACCTTCTGGTTCTCGATGCGGGTCATCACCCGGCCGAAGGGGGAGAAGTCGCCGCGCATGGCCTGCGAGGCGAGGGCGTCGCGGTCGGTCACGAAGAGCACGCGGTTGACGCGCCCGGCGCGCTTGAGGCGCCACGCGATCTGAAAGGCCGTGTAGGTCTTGCCCGTGCCGGTCGCCATGACGAGCAGCACGCGCCGGTCGCCGCGCGCGACGGCCTCGATGACGCGGTTGACGGCGACGGCCTGGTAGTACCGAAGCGTGCGGCCGTCGGCGTCGTGGTAGCCCTGCTCGACGAGCGGGATCGACTCGGGCGGGAGCCTCTTCCACGCGCGATAGCGGTCCCAGAGATCGTGGGGCTTCGGGAAGGCGTCAAGGTCGAGGGTCTGTTCGACTGGCGACGAGAGGCCCGTGCGGTCGTGCACGACGAAGTGGTCGCCGTTCGAGCTGATCGCGAAGGGCGCGTCGAGCATCGTCGCGTACCGCAACGCCTGCTCCATGCCCGCGCCTGGGGCGTGGTCGTTGTCCTTGGCCTCGACCACGGCGAGGGGGATCTCGGCCTTCCAGAAGAGCACGTAATCGGCCTTGAGGATCTTCGCGCGCTCGGCCTTGCGCCCTCGCACGATCACGGGCCCGTCGGTGATGGGCACCTCCTCGCGCACCTGCTCGTCGAGGTCCCAGCCGGCGTCCTTCAGCGCCTTGAGGATGAACTTCGTGCGGATGTCCTGCTCGGAGAGCTCCTTCTTGTTCATCGCCCCGGAGCGTGCCGCATCCTCGCCGCCGTAGGAAGCGCTCCGGGCTCCGCGAAGGGCGAACGCAACCTGCCGCGGATGCGCGCATCCGCGGTGAAGAGCCCTTCTCGCCCGCCGAGGAGCCCATCTCGCCCGCCG
>JBDHVF010000256.1:0-9696 GCA_039809605.1 Polyangiales bacterium
CGAGGCGCTCGACGCGGCGGCGCGCGGCGACCGCGGCCGCGCGCGCGAGCGCCTCGAAGCGGCGCTGCGCGCCGCCGAGCGCGACGGCCTCGCATAAAAAAATTCATGGCCGGGCTACGGGCCCCGCGAGCGGGCGCCGATGAGACCCTGCGAGCGCGTCGGCGCGCGCTCGAAAGGAGCACCCGGTGGACGGACACGCGCACGTGCACCTCGTCGACCCGACGCGGGAGCAGATCGACTACGCGCTCCTGCTGCAGACCGCGCGGGTTTCCCCCGAGCGCATGCCGGGGTGGAAGCGCCACGTCGCCGTCTGCGTGCAGCCGTGGATGTGGGAGACCTTCGGCGCTCACCTGCTCGCCGCGGGCTCGGCGCTCACGGGCGCGCCCGGCGTGGTGACGCAGCTCTGGATGGTGCCGGTCGAGTACGGCCCCGCGCTCGCCGCCGCGAAGCTGCGCGGCCGCCGGTGGCACCAGGACTTTCTTCGCGACCTCGACGACCTGCGCGAGGAGGTGCTCGTGCCCATGGGCTACGACCCCGCGCGCAACGTCGCGCCCGGCCGCGAGCCCGAGCGGCGCGCGACCGCCGCCGCGCATCCCCCCGCGGCGATGCGCTCGTACCTCATCGACCACATCGACGTGCCGTCGCGCGCGCTCGGTGACTTCTCGCGCGGCAAGCGCGACGTGTTCGTGCCGCTGGTCACGGCGCGCGCGTTCGGCTGGCGCCTCGTGGCCTCGGGGGCGCGCGTCTCCGACCGGGTGTTCCGCGGCGCGGGGCTCGACGTGGGCGACGTCGCGCAGGGGCTCCGGCCCACGTCGCCCGCGACCACCGTGGTGAACCTCTGGGAGCTCCCCGCGCCCGACGCGCTCCCGAAGGTGATGCTGCACCTCTCCGAGAACCAGTCGTACCAGGCCTTCCGTCACGCGACGGTCGGCGCCGAGGACCAGCACCTCCTGCTCCCGGTCGGCAGCTACGACCCGCGCCCCGCGTGGTCGCAGCCCGAGGCCGACGCTCCCCAGGCTCTCTCCGAAGGCCGTTGGCACTACCGCTGACGCGCCTCTCCGAAGGCACGTTCGAGAAGAAAGGCTCAGACACATGCAGATCAACGCTCAAGATGTGGTGGTTCGCGCGGGCGGCCGGCTCTACGTCGTGCGGGTCGACGCCGAGGGCGGGCAGCAGACCCCGCGCGCGGTCGAGGCCGTGCCCGAGGGCGAGGGCGAGGGCCTCGCGCGCGACTTCGAGGCGGGCGTGATGTTCGGCCTGCCGCAGCGGGTCGGCGCCGAGGTGCGCCCCTACCGCGTCGACCTCGACCGGCTCAACGACCAGGTGCTCGGCTGGGCCGGCGCGCGCAACCCCGTGGGCGCCCCCGTCGACGCCTCGAGCGACTCGCCCGACTGGAACGACGTGGTGCTCCTCGTGAAGAACGACGCGCACGACGTGTGGTTCGTGAAGGTCGACGGCGGCCGCGAGGGGCAGGCGCTCGCGCTCGACACCGCCACGGCGCCGCGGCCGATCCGCAACTACGCCTCGCGCCTCGCGGTGCGCAACCAGTTCGGCGCGGGCATGGTGCTCGGCTTCCTCCAGCAGACGCCCGACCCCGTGGGGGCCACCTGCTACATGCTCAACCTCGAGGCCTTCGCCGACGACCCCGGCGCCGACCCGAAGACCCCGCGATGACCGCCCGCTTCGTCACCCCCGACGCGCTGGTCAAGCGCCACCGCAGCGGCACGCACCGCACGGCCTCGCCCGCCGAGACGCTCGCGCGCGTCGCGCCGCTCCTGCCCGCGATGGGCATCACGCGCGTGGCGAACGTGACGGGCCTCGACCGCATCGGCGTGCCCGTGGCGATGGCCTTCAGGCCCAACGCGCGCTCGATCGCCGTGTCGCCCGGCAAGGGCCTCACGCTCGAGGCCGCGAAGTGCTCGGGGGTGATGGAGTCGATCGAGGGCTGGCACGCCGAGCGCCCGATGCTGCCGCTCCTGCAAGCGTCTCTCGAAGAGATGAGCGCGCGGCGCCGGGTGCTCGACGTGAGCGCCCTCCCCCACAACAGCGCGCGGGAGTTCGACCCGCGCCGCGCGATCCTCTGGGCCGAGGGCCACGACCTGCTCGGCGGCGAGGGCGTGTGGCTCCCCTACGAGCTCGTGCACACGCGCTTCACCCTGCCGCTGCCGCCCCACAGCGGCGCGCTCCTGCCGGGGTCGAACGGCCTCGCGTCGGGCAACCACCGCCTCGAGGCGCTCGCGCACGCGCTCTGCGAGCTCATCGAGCGCGACGCCTCGACGCTGTGGCACGCCCACGACGACGCGGGCTGCGACCGGAGCCGCGTCGACCTCTCGACCGTCGACGACGGCCCGTGCCGCGAGGTGCTCCAGCGCTTTGCCGACGCGGGCGTCGAGGCGTGCGCCTGGGAGATGACCTCCGACGTGGGCGTCGCCGCCTTCCGCTGCGAGATCGTCGACCGCGCCCCCGACCCCTCGCGGCCGCACTTCCCGGGCGTCGGCTCGGGCTGCCACCCCGCGCGTGAGGTCGCGCTCCTGCGCGCGCTCACCGAGGCGGCGCAGACGCGGCTCACGCTCATCACCGGCGCGCGCGACGACCTCGGCGTCGCCCACTTCGCGCGCTCGTTCGACGCCGCCGCCCACGCGCGAACGCTCGACCGCATGCGCCGGCCGGGGGCCCTGCGGCGCTTCCACGAAGCGCCCACGCACGAGGCCGACACGGTGCACGAAGACGTCGTGTGGCTCCTCCAGCGCCTCGCGGGCGCGGGCATCCGCGAGGTGCCCCGAGCTCAACATCCCCGTCGTGCGCGCGGTCGTGCCGGGTCTCGAGGGCATCCACTCGCTCCCTGGCTACGCGCCGGGGCGCCGTCTGCTCGAACGCCTGCGGGAGCGCGCACGATGAAGATCATCGTCTTCGCGGGGCCGACGGTCACGGCGGCCGACCGGGCCGCGTGGCCCGACTTCGAATGGCGCGCGCCCGCGGCACAGGGCGACGTGTACCGCGCGGCGCACGAGGGGCCGTGGGCGCTGGGCGTCGTCGACGGGTACTTCGAAACCGTGCCGTCGGTCTGGCACAAGGAGATCCTCTGGGCGATGTCGCGCGGCGTGCGGGTGTACGGCGCCGCCAGCATGGGCGCGCTGCGCGCGGCGGCGCTCGCGGCCTTCGGGGTGGTCGGCGTGGGCGAGGTCTTCGAAGCGTTCCGCGGCGGCGCCCTCGAAGACGACGACGAGGTCGCGGTGCTGCACGGCCCCGCGGAGGACGGCTACCGCGCGCTCTCCGACGCGATGGTCAACGTGCGCGCGACGCTGCGCGCGGCCGGGCGCGCCGGCGTGATCACCGAGGCGACGCGCGCTCGGCTCGAGGCGGTCGCGAAGCGCACCTTCTACCAGGAGCGCAGTCTCGCGGGGCTCGTGCGGGAGTGCGCGGGGCTCGACGGCGTCGACGCGCTCCGCGCCTGGCTGCCGGGCGGCCGGGTCGACCAGAAGCGCCTCGACGCGCTCGCGCTCTTCGCGCGCCTGCGCGACGACGCCGCGCGCGGCCTCGGCCCCGTCGAGGTCGACTACGCCTTCGAGCACACCGACGCCTGGGAGGCGATGTGCCGCGCGCTGCAAAGGGCGGCCTGAATCCGTCGGACCGCGGGTCGTTCGACAGCCGGAACGCGCCGCTGTAGAGTCGCGGGCCGGAGTTACAAGGATGTCGGCGAGCCTCAACGCGAGCGGCGTGGTCGCCCACGACGATCAGGCCCTGCGCGACTTCGAGCGCATCTACCGCGAGCAGGGCACCTACGTCCTCAAGCTCCTCCTGCGCCTCGGCATGTCGCGCTCGATCGCAGAAGACCTCGCCCACGACGTGTTCGAGCTCCTGTTCCTGAAGCTCCCCGAGATGGCCCTCGAAGAGCGCCGCTCGGTCGCCGCGATGCGCGCGTACCTCTTCCGCGTCACGTGGAACCGCGCGGCCAACCACCGCAGGCTCCACGCCGTTCGCAACGAGCGCGCGGTCGAGGACCCGCCCGACGTGCCCGCCGCGGCCCGCGCGCACGACCACGTGCTCGCGCGAGAGCTCGCGCGCCACCTCGCGAAGCTCACCGCGCAGCAGGTCGCCGTCTTCGTCGGCTTCGAGGTCTTCGGCATGACGGCCCTCGAGCTCGCAGAGGAGCAGTGCCTCGACGAGCGTGTCGTGCGCCGCATCCTCGCCGACGCGCGCAAGGCCCTCCGCCGCTCGGTGAACCCACCCGCAGGGGGTGACGAGAGATGAGCAGCCGATCCGACGATCACGACACCGCGGACGAGGCCACCGCGACCGGCCTCCTCCGCGAAGACACGAGCGACCCCGAGGTGAACGCGTGGACGAACGCCGCCGCGGCGCGGGTGCTCGCGCGCCTGCGCCTCGCGCACGGCGAGCCCGTGGCCGACGGCTCGGGCATCTTCAACACGGGCTCTCCCGCTCCGCTCTCACCCCGTGCCCGCCGAGGCTGACGGACTCGCCGCCCGCGTCGGTCGCGCGACGCTCGACACCGCCGCGCAGATCGGCGGCGTCGCGGTGCTCGCGGGGCGCCTCGCGCGCAGGCTGCTGCCGCCCCGCATCGACGGCCCCGAGCTCCTGCGAAACCTCTACAAGATGGGCGTGCGCTCGCTGCCCATCGTGGGCGTCACGGCGCTCTTCGTCGGCGCCATCATGGTGATCCAGGCCGGCGTGCTCATCCGCCGCTTCGGCGCCGAGGGGCTCCTCGGGTGGGGCGCGGGCTTCGCGACGCTGCGCGAGGTCGGGCCCATCCTCATCGCGCTGATGTTCTCGGGGCGCGTCGGCGCCAACAACACCGCGGAGCTCGGCACGATGACCGTCACCGAGCAGATCGACGCGCTCAGCACCCTGGCGATCGACCCCCTCTCGTACCTCATCCTGCCGCGCGTGATCGCGATGGTGACGATGCTCTTCGTGCTGACGGTCTTCGGCGACGTGCTCGCGCTCCTCGGCGCGGCGTACACCGGCCAGGCCCTGCTCGGCGTGAGCGTCGCGACCTTCTGGAACGGCCTGCTCGAGGCGATCCGCGTGTGGGACCTCGCCACCGGGCTCATCAAGGCCACGCTCTTCGGGTTCATCATCGCGCTCTCGAGCTGCCACTTCGGGCTCACGGTCTCGGGCGGCGCGCCGGGCGTCGGCAGGGCCGTGAACGCCTCGGTGGTCGCGAGCGCCACGGGCGTGTTCGTGACCGACTACTTCTCCACCTACGTGATGCAGTGATGAGCGACGAGCGCGCCGCCGAAGCGTTCGAGCCGCGCCGCGCGCCGGGGCTCGCGGGCTCGGTCGGGCGCGGCGCCCTCGAGCTCGTCGGCGCCGGGCGCGCGCTCTGGGGCGTGCTCGCCCGCACGCTCCACTGGACGCTGCGCGGGCGCCCCGAGCCCGGCGCCACGCTGCGTTACTGCTACGAGATCGGCAACCGATCGGTGTTCTTCCTCTCGGTGACCATGGGGTTCATCGGGATGATCCTCGTGTTCCAGAGCGCGCTCCAGGCGCTGCGCGTGGTGCCCGACCTCACCATGCTCGGGGCGACCTACCTCGAGATCCTCGTGCGCGACCTCGCCGCCTCGCTCGGCGCGATGATGCTCGCCACGCGCGTCGGCGCGGGCATCGCCGCCGAGATCGGGAGCATGGTGGTGACCGAGCAGGTCGACGCGCTGCGCATGTGCGGCGTCGACCCGGTGAACTACCTCATCGTGCCGCGCTTCAAGGCCTCGATCATCATGACGGGCGTGCTGATCGTGTGGGGCGGCGCCGTGAGCTTCGCCGCGGGCGCGGCCACGGCGTACTTCCTCTTCGACGTGCGGCTCTCGACCTTCGCCAACCCGGTGCTGCTCGACCGCGGCGACCTCATCATCGGCCTCGCCAAGTGCGTCGCCTACGGCGCCGCGATCCCCGTGGTGTCGGGCTGGTGCGGCCTCGGCACCTTCGGAGGCAGCGAGGGCGTCGGCTGGGCCACCACGCGCGCCGTGGTCAACAGCTCGCTCGCGGTGATCATCCTGAACTTCTTCATCTCGGGCGCGGGGTTCCTGCTCTTCCCCACGTGAGCGGCGAGGCGTTACGCGCTGGCCTCGCGCAGGTCGGCGAGCGTCTGGCGGAGCTTCTTCTTCGCGCGCGCCTCGAGCTGCCGCGCGCGCTCGCGCGACACGCCCAGCCGCCGGCCGATCTCGGCGAGCGACATCTCCTCGTCGGCCATGAGCCGCTGCTCGACGATGTAGCGCTCGCGGCGGTCGAGCGACTCGACGGCGACCTTCACCCGCCCGTCGAGCAGCCGCTCGCGCTCGCGCGCGTCGACCACCTCGTCCTGCGGCGCGGCGGCGTCCTCGAGCAGGTCGAGGCCCGTCACCTTGCCGTCGGAGAAGACCTCGACGTCGAGCGACACGTCGCGCCCCTCGAGGCGCTGCATCATCTCCTCGACGCGCGCGCTCGTGGTGCCGAGCTGCTGCGCGAGCTCCTGCATCGCCGTCTCGCTCTCGTTCACCATGCTCGCCATGCGCGCGCGCTCGCGCCGCAGGCGGAAGAAGACCTTCGAGCGCAGCGCCCCGCTGCCCGACCCCACCAGGCTCCAGCTCCGGATCACGTGGTTCAGAATGAACGCGCGGATCCAGTACGCGGCGTAGGTGACGAAGCGCGTGCCCTTGTCGGGGTCGAACTTCTTCACCGCGGTCACGAGCCCGAGGTTGCCCTCGGCCACCAGGTCGGCGAGCCGGAGGTCGTAGCGGCGGTAGGTCACCGCGATCGCGACGGCGTAGCGGAGGTTCGCGTGCACCAGGCGCTCGGCGGCGTTCGCGTCCTGGCGGTCGCGCACGCGCAGCGCGAGGTCGTGCTCCTCCTCGCGCGTGAGCGTCGGGATCTCCTTCACCCGCGCGATGTACTTCGACAGAGCCTGATCCCCTTCACGTGTCATGGCCGTATCCCTGCGCGTCTTGACGACCGTGTTGTTCGTCTCGATGCTCCATTGCCCCGGAGGGTCGCAGAGCCCGAGAACGCCCAGCACGTTTGCAGGGTCCGGGCCGCCGGTTTTGCCCGAGAAATCCCCAAGTCACGGCCCTGGAGAGCGTGTGGCTGCGTGCCACAACTGAGGCGCGCTGGTCAGCGCATCGGCGGGCGCAAGCCCCTGGGAGCGACCCAATAGATCCCGCCGTCCTGGTCGTCGGAGAAGAACATCCGACCGTCGGGGGCGAACACCAGGTCGGCCACGCGACCGCGGATGGCCGCGCTGCGCCCCCACCCCCTCGCGAAGAACTCCGTGGGGCGCGTAGGCCTGTGGGTCGTCGGGTCGGTCGGGGCCCACTGCACGCCCGTGTTGGTCCACGAGCCCACCACGCCGTGAAGCCCGACGAAGAACGCGCCGCCGTAGGGGGCGGGCCACGACGAGGGCGCCCAGTCGAAGCCGAAGGGGGTGTTGTTCAGGGGGTAGGTCTGCACCGAGGCCGCGACGCGCCCGCAGTCGTAGCCGCGCGGCGTGCCCGACCACGCGCGGTCGTGGTCGACGCAGCAGGGGAAGCCGTAGTCGTCGCCCTGCCGGAGCTGGATGAGCTTCTCGACGCCGCCGACGGCGCCCCACGAGTCGTTCGAGAGCTCCGCGGCGTAGCAGGCTCCCCACGCCTTGCAGCGCAGGTACATCGGGTTGCGCAGGCCGTCGACCACGGTGGCGCCGGTCGGGGGCATCCCCTCGCCCACGCGCAGCACCGAGCCCGCGCGGCGGTTGGGCGGCGGGCACACCGCGGAGTCGTGCTGCCCCATGGTCACGTAGAGCGCGCCGTCTGCGCCGCGCGCGAGCGTGTGCGTCCAGCGCACCGCGTCGGGCAGCGACGCGAGGCGCGCGTGCGACGCGACGGGCGCGCTCGATCGACGGTCGCCCGCGGCGTAGGGCGCGCGGTAGACGCCCGTGGCGAGGGTGTAGAGCAGCGCGTCGGGGTCGAAGAGAAGCCCGTGCACCGTGGGCACCCCCGCGAGGTAGGCCTGCGTCGAGTCGGCGACGCCGTCGCGGTCGTCGTCGGGCATCACGACGATCGCGCCCTGGCCGGTCGGCGCGCCGCCGGGGGTGAACTCCGAGGGCGAGGCGGCGAACAGGTCGCCGTTGGGCGCGAACGCCAGCACGCGCGGCGTCCTCACGCGCGCGAAGCGGCGCACGCAGAAGCCGTCGGGCACGCTCACGCCCGCGGGGGCTTGCGAGGGAGCGAGCGCGCAGAAGGTCCCGGGCTCCTCGGGCGGCGCGTCGCTCGCCGCGGGCACGTCGCTCGGGGTCACGGGGTTCGAACCGCAGGCCGCCGCGAGCAGCCCCACCACCGCCGTCACGCGCGCGAGCGTCATGGGACGTTGATGCATCCGATCGCCCGCGCGCGCAAGGCGCGGCTCACGCCAGGAACGACCGCTCCACGCGGGCGTAGTCGACGGCCACGTCGAGGCGCGCGAGCACCGAGTAGAAGCCGAACTGGAGGCGGTTCATGAAGACCATGCCGGGCGGCAGCGCGACGGCGTTGCTCTCCCTCTTGAAGGCCGCCTGGCCGATGTCGCGCATGTCGCGCACGAGCCTCGCGACGTAGGGGCGCTCGACGCGGTAGGGCGATTCGAAGAGCGGCGCGAAGCAGCGGCGGGTGTACTCCGTGGAGCGCTCCTCGTGGGGCCCCGCCCGCGTGCCGAGGAGCGCGATGGTGGCCGCGCGGAAGCGCGCCTCGTCGCGGTCGAGGGCCGCGAGGTGCAGGGCCTTCGCGCGCGCGTGGTTCTCGTCGGGCACCGGCTGCACGCAGCCGAAGTCGAGGAAGGCCACGCCCCCGTCGTCGTGCAGGAGGTAGTTGCCCGGGTGCGGGTCGGCGTTGAACATCCTGCCCACGAGCGTGCCGCGGAACACGAAGCGCCACAGGGTCTCGGCCCACGCGCGCCGCAGGTCCTCGGGGTGTCGGTGGGCGTCGTCGAGCGAGCGGCCGCGCATGAACTCGGTGGTGATGACCCTCCGCGCGCTGCGCTCGCGCACCACCCGCGGGATGCGGATCGCCGCGTCGCCCTCGTGGATGCGCGCGAAGGCCTCGGTGCGGTCGGCCTCGAGGCCGTAGTCGAGCTCCTCGAGGAAGCGCTCGCGGATCTCGTCCCAGGTGCGCTTCGTCTCGAGCGCCCGCGGGCTCACGGCGCCGAGCATGAGCTGCAGCGACCCGGCGTTGTCGAGGTCGCTCTCGACCGCGCGGTCGATGCCCGCGTGCTGCACCTTCACCGCCACCTCGCGCCCGTCGTGGAGCGTCGCGCGGTGCACCTGCCCGATCGACGCGCTCGCGATGGGGCGCTCGTCCCACGACGCGAAGAGGGCCTCGGGCTCGTCGCCGAGCTCCTCGCGCAGCACGCGGCGCACGTCGTCGGGCGACGAGGTCGGGGCCGCCGCGCGCAGCGCCTTGAGCGCGCCCTCGTAGGCGCCGTGGTGCTCCTCGGGCACCACGCCGTCGACGTAGCTGGCCATCTGGCCGACCTTGGCGGCGAGGCCGCGCATCGTGCCGAGCACCTCGGCGGCCTGCTTCGCGGCGGCGTGGTGCGCGTCGCCCGAGAGCACCGCGCTCGCCCCGGCGCGCACGCCGAGGCCCGCGATGCGCGCGAGACGTCCGAGGCGGCCTTCGGGGAGCTTGCGAGGGTCCATGGCGCGGCGGTCCTTGGGGGTGCGATGTGCGGCAGGTCAATGCCGCGGCGGGGCCC
>JBDHVF010000257.1:0-9692 GCA_039809605.1 Polyangiales bacterium
ATATCGTGCGGCCGCCCCGCTTCGCGGGGCTACGCGTTGCTCCTGAGGTGCCGTCGCCGAACCGTGGTGCCCGGCAACGCACGCAATCGACGCCCCGCATTCGTCACGACGACACCCGCGTGCAGCCCCGCGAAGCGGGGCGGCCGCACGATATCACCAAACGCCTACTGGACCATCATCTGGTGAAGTCGTCGCTTCCGGCGCGGCCTCTGGGCGCAGGTCGGCGAGGCTCTGCGGGACGGGCGGCAGGACTGCGGTAGACTTTCTTCTGGAGGTCGCCATGAGCAGCCGAGACGAGGCGTCGGAGGCACGGGAGGCGCGCCGCGCGCGCCTGCTGCGAACGTGGGCGAAGGCGCACGCGATCGACCTCGACCGCTTCGACGACGGCCAGCGATGGGGCCTGTTCGCGGCGCTCCAGATGCTCTCCGCCCTCGGCTCCGTCGCGCCTCTGCGCAGGCTCGTCATCTGGCTGATGGCACACAGCGGGCTGGAGCTGGGCAGCCAGGCCCTCGCCGCACTCGGCGGGGTGACCGATCGGGCCGTTCGCCTGACCCAGAGCGAGGCCCCGGAGGCACTGCTCCATTCGCTTCAACACCCGGTCGGCGGTCACCGCGCCCCCGCCCTCGAAGCACACCACGCGGGGCCCGTCGCGCGCTTCCTGGCCCACCACCCCCACGCCTCCGTCGCCCAGATCCTCGCCTTCCTCGAGGCTGAACTGCACGTCACGATCGAGCGCCACACGCTGCGCCACTTCATCCAGCGCTACGGCCTGGGGTGCCTCCAGGGCGATCAGGTCACCGACGCGCCCCCCCTTTTGGCCGCACGGCCGTCGGTGGTGCGTTCCTCCTGATGCCCACCGCCGTGCACCTCGCGGAGCATGCCGCGCGGTGCCTGCGTGGGCTGGGCGCGGACCGCGCGCGACGCCTGGTGCTGTCGCTGTTCTTCAAGGCCGCGCTCGGCATCGAGCGCATCTTCCACTTCGACACGCAGCACGACCCGGGGCTGGCGGTGCTGACGGGCGGCACCCGCGTGCTGGGCCGCAATGCGCTGGGGAGCCTTCTGCGCGCGGCGCCCGTGCGCGGCGTGCTGCGCCTGGTGCACGCGACCGAGCCCGTGGTGCGGCGCGTCCGTCGGCTGGGCGTCAGCCTCGACGAGCACGTGCTCGCGCGGTTCACGCGCAAGTTCCGCATCCCCGAGGGCTTCCACGCGTTGCGCAACAAGCACATGAAGGTCGAGAAGCTGTTCTTCTCGTACGCCCTGACCGCGCGCACGCTGCTGTCGGTGATCGTCACCCGCGGCGACGCCCGCCTGGCGACCGTGGCCCAGGCGCTGCTCGCGCGGTTGCGGCGGCGCGCACGGGGCGCGACGCTGCGGGTGGTGCTCGACGCCGGCGCGTCCGGCGATCACGCGCAGCTCGGGGCGCTGGTGAGCCACCAGCGGCAGGTCACGCTGGCGCGCGTGCCTCGTCATCGGTCCTACCGGAAGGCCTGGGAGGCGCTGCCGCCGAGCGCCTGGACCCGTCACCTCGAGCCCGGGCCGTCGACGCACGCACCGCCCAAGGTCGTGCACGTGGCCGAGACGCGCACGCGGCTGCACCTCGCGGGGCGTGACCACGCGCCCACGTCCGTGCGCACGGTCGTGGTGCGGGAGGCGACACGCAAGGGCAAGGAGCGCTGGCACGCGCTCTGGATCTTCCACGACGAGCGGACGCCGGCGTACGCGCTGGTGAAGGAGTTCCGGCAGCGCCAGCGGCACGAGCAGCGATACCGGATGATGGCCCGCGACACGTTCGTGGACGCGGCCCCGTCTGGCTACAGCAAGGCGAGCCCGAACCCCGACCGCCCCGGCTTCCGGCAGAACGCGCTGACGCTGTACGCGTGGGTGACGTCGCTGGCGACGGACGCGCTGGTGGGTCTGAGCAATCACCTGGACGAGCACCCGCGCAGGTGGCACCCGCGCACCGTCCGTCGCTGGCTGCTGCAGGTGCCCGCGGAGATGTACCTCGCACCGGACATCCTGCACGTGGTGCTCCTGCCCCACACCCTGCGTGGCCTGTGGGAACACCTGGTCCGCCGCGCCAACCGGCGGCCCCTCCGAATCCCTTGGATGGGCAACCGCAAGCTGCTCCTGTCGCTCGACCGATCTCCCGGTCAACGCCCGGAAGTTACAATCGCTCCCAAATCACGCCCGCAGAGCGTTCGGTGATATTGCCCGGAGTGAGGCGGTGAAACCGAGACCAGGGAGCTACGCCGAACTCCGGCCACGCGCGGCGTACCAGACGCGTCAGCCCCCGACCGCGTAGCGGCGCCGAGGGGATTTGCCCCCCGATGCCTCGACGCCGCTATACTCGCCGCGCCGCGACCCACCACCCCATCGCCCGGCGCCGCCGGGAGGAGCTGCGCATCGGATGCGATCCAAAGCCATCTTCGCATCGTTCATGACCCTCTCGATCATGAGCCTGTTCGTGTTCATCCTCGTGTCGCCCTTCATGATCGTGGCGCTGAGCGACGCCGCGAGCGGGGCGCTGGGGCCGGTGCTGGGGCTGCTCGTGGCCGTGGCGCTCACGGTGGGCATCAACGCCCTCATGTGGCTGATCTCGCCGTGGATCATGGACCTGTCGAACCGGTGGTTCTACCGCTGCCGCGACATGTCCATCGAGGAGCTCGGGCAGTACCGCCCGGCGGTGGCCCAGTTCGTCTGGAACACCTGCCAGAAGCACGGGATCAAGGTGCCCGCGCTCAAGCTCATCGACGACATGAACCCCACGGCGTACTGCTACGGCTCGACGGCCAACCGCTCGCGCCTCGTGGTGACCCGCGGCCTGCTGCACTACCTCGACGACGAGGAGCTCAAGAGCGTCTACGCGCACGAGCTCGGGCACATCATTCACCGCGACTTCATCGTGATGACGATCGCGTCGGTGCTCTTGCAGATCCTCTGGCAGATCTACGTGGCGGCGAAGAACGCGCGGGGCAACAGCAAGGGCCGCGAGGCGGCGATGGCCATCGCCGCGGTGGCGTACGTGTTCTGGTGGGTGTCGCAGTACCTCCTGCTCTACCTCTCGCGCGTGCGGGAGTACTACGCCGACGAGTTCGCCGCGCAGGAGACGATGAACCCCAACGCCCTCTCGATGGCCCTGGTGAAGGTGGCCTACGGGATCGCGCGGCAGCCCTCGTCGTCGTTCTCGAAGCAGCTCCTCGGCGGCACGCGCGCCATGGGCATCAGCGACCCCCGCTCGGCGCAGACGACGGGCCAGGCGTACGCGACGGCCAACGGCGGCGGTCACATGATGGCCGCGGCGCTCTCGGGCCAGCAGGTGGGCGACGTGGCCGCCACGGCCGAGGGCATCGGGCGCATCGAGAAGGTGTTTCTCTTCGACCTCTTCAACCCCTGGGCGAAGGTGCTCGAGCTCGGGAGCACGCACCCGCTCACGGGCAAGCGCATCAAGGTCCTGTGTGAGTACGCGGGCGCGATGCGCCAGCAGCCGCTCTTTCGCTTCGACCCGATCGACGCGTACGGCCGTCAGCTCGACCACGCGAGGCTCTACGGCAACTTCACCTTCGAGGTGGGCGTGTGGTTCGCGCCGCAGATCCTCATGGGCGTGATGATCTTCGCGGGCTCGATCGGCGCCGTCGCGGGCTCGGCCACGCTGGCGGGCCTGGGCTTCGGCGGCGTGCTCCTCGGGTACGGCGCGGGCGCGGCGCTGCGGGGCTTCTACAAGTTCCCCGCGATCGGCCAGCCGCAGCTCACCACCGTGATGGACCTCATGATGGACCCCTACGCCTCGCCGTTGAGGGGCCGGCCCGTGGTGCTCCAGGGCGTGCTCATCGGACGCGCCGACGCGGGCGCGCAGTTCGGCGAAGACATGACCATGGAGGACCAGGGCGGCGGGCTCATGACCCTCAACTACGAGCACTGGCTGCCGGCCTTCGGCAACGCGTGGTTCGGCTACAAGACCGTGCGCGGGCTCATCGGGCAGCCGGTGCAGGTGAGGGGCTGGTTCCGCCGCGGCGTGTCGCAGCAGGTCGACCTCGACGAGATGCTCACGGCCTCGGGCCAGAACGTGTCGTCGTACACGGCCTTCTGGGGCCGCTTCGGCGGCGTGCTGCTGCTCGTGATCGGCCTCTTCGTCACGCTCATCACCGTCGCCGCGATGGCGTCGGGCAATTGACCCTCGCGCGCGGGGTGGTGTTCACTCCGCGCGCCCCATGACCACCCCCCAGCGTCCCCTCGAAGGCTTCGCGCTGATCCTCGGCGCCTCCAGCGGTTTCGGCGAGGCGACGGCGATCGCCCTGGCCGAGGCCGGCATGCACGTCATCGGCGTTCACCTCGACCGCCGCTCGACGATGCCGCACGTCGACGAGGTCACCGCGCGCATCAGGGCGCTCGACCGCGAGGCGTGGTTCTACAACGTGAACGCGGCCGACGACGCGAAGCGCAGGGCCACGCTCGACGACATCGGCCGCCGCCTCGCCGAGCGCGGCGCGGGGGAGACCGTGCGGGTCTTCATGCACTCGCTCGCGTTCGGGTCGCTGCGACCGGCGCTCGCGCGCGAGGGCGTCGAGGCGCTCACCCGCATGCAGGTCGAGATGACGCTCGACGTGATGTCGTCGTCGCTCGTGTACTGGGTGCAGGACCTCGCGTCGCGCGGCCACCTCGCGCACCAGGGCCGGGTGTACGCGATGACGAGCGAGGGCAGCCGCTCGGCGCTCGCGGAGTACGGCGCGGTGAGCGCCGCGAAGGCCGCGCTCGAGGCGTGGGTGCGTCAGCTCGCGCTCGAAGGGGCGCGGCGGGGGTTCACGGCCAACGCGATCTGCGCGGGCGTGACGCGCACGCCGGCGCTCGAGAAGATCCCGAACCACGAGGCGCTGGCCGAGCGGGCCACGGCGCGCAACCCGTGGGGGCGGCTCACGACGCCGGGCGACGTGGCGCAGGCGCTCGTGGCGCTCGCGGGGCCCGAGACGTACTGGGTGAACGGCAACGTGATCTTCGTCGACGGCGGCGAGGCCGCGGCGGGGTAGCGCGGGCTTCAGCGCCGCACGAGGCCGAGCACCTGCTCGAGCACGGGCGAGACCTGCTCGAGGGCGTCGGGTTCGACCGTGGCGACCACGCCGACCTGCTGCCAGCGCTGGTGCTGCGCGGCGTCGCCGCCCACGGTGAGGATGCGCGTGTAGCGCGTGTCGGGGTGGTTGAGCAGCGCGGCGAGCCAGCGCTGGTCGTCGACGTGGGGGGCGGGCAGCGCGACGACGACGGCGTCGATGAGGCCCGCGCCCGACGAGAGCATGCCGATCTCGGCGAGGGCCGCGACGGGGTCGGTCTGGAGCAGCACTTCGAAGTGCTGGCCGAGCAGCGCGCGGAGGTGCTCGACGCGCGCGGGGTCGGCGTCGACGACCATCACCCGCGGGCGCTCGGGCGCGAGGTCGGGGGGGACCTCCATGTTGTAGCGCCGCAGGAACGACAGCAGCGAGCGGCGGCGGAAGCGCAGGTGGCGGCCCGGCGTGCGGAAGGCCTCCATGTCGCCCTTCTCGACCCAGTTGTGCACGGTCTTGAGGTCGACGTTCCAGATGCTCGCGACCTGCGAGGCGACGAAGATGGGCTCCTTGGGGGCGATGGGCACGCGGCGCCGGGGCTTGCCGAGGCGCGACTGCGTGGCGCGGTCGGCCACGCGCGACTGGAGCGCGTTGGCCTGCAGGTCGAGGATCTCGCCGAGGCCCGAGAGCCGCGTGCGAGGCACCACGCTCACCACGCCGGGCTCGGTCGCCGGGGCGGGCGACTCGTCGGGGGTGATGAGCACGAAGTGGGGCGGCTCCTCGCCGACGCGCTCGCGGGCGGTCTGGATCCACGCGCGCGTGTCGAAGCCCGACATGGGGAGCGAGAGCACCGCGAGGTCGGGGGGCGCGCCCGCGCCCGTGCGCTCGCCGAGGGAGATGAGCGCGGCGTAGGGGTCGTCCCAGAGGTGCAGGTAGTACCGCGGCGTGGACCACAGGCCGAGCGTGGGGTCGCCCGTCGTGGGGTTGCCCGGGCTCGCGGGGTTCGTCGGGTCGGCGACGTTCTCCTCGCCGGGGCGCATGAGCCGCAGCGTGCGGATGAGCGCCTTGCGCGCGGCCTCGTCGGGCTCGACGAGCAGCACGTGCGGCCTGTCCTGCAGGAGTGCGTCGGGGATGGGGTAGCCCCAGCGCGTGAGGAAGCGCAGCACCGCCGAGTGCCGGAACCGCAGGTGACCGCCCGGCGTGCGGAAGCTCTCGAGCTCCGCCAGGTCACCGTTGCCCTCGTGACGGTCGCACCAGTTGTGGATCGTCTTGAGGTCGACGTCGCAGATCGATGCGAGCTGCGACGCCAGGTACACCGGCTCGCGGAGCGCCTCGCGCGTCCCGTCAGAGCGCTTCGTGGAGTGTTTCGTGTTTTCCATCGTGTTCATGGCTGGCAACCCGCGTGGTTCGGAGGACGCAGCGAATCATGTTCGTACGGACGAGTGATTCAAGAGAGAACTCTCTCGAAGCGCCGCGTCCAGGGTTGAAAATGAACCTAGCGCGATACGTAATTTTCGGAAGGGATCTCTTCAAGAAGGGAGAACCAGACCGCGTTTAGGGAATTTCAGATTACCGAATGGGAAGCCAGGAGCCGTCTGCGTAAAGAAACTTCGAAGCGAGCTGGGAGTGTCCGTCCGCCGATCTTGCGTCTGGAAGCACCACGCACGGAGCCTCTCCTTCGAGAATCACGTCGGGCTCCAGGGGGCTGATGGCAACCGGGGCACAGTCGATCACCTCGTCGACGCTTCGGGCGTGACGGATCGAGTCGAGGGTGCGCCAGGTGGGGGGGGCGAGCAGGATCTGCCGGAGCTCCGCGCGTTCGAGCGCCTCGGCGGGGGAGAGCCACGCGCTGGCGACGGTCTCGCTGCCGTCGTGGGTGGCGGCCTCGTGGCGCTCGGTGGCGCGCACGAGGAAGAAGCGGGCGTCGAAGCGGCGGGTCTCGACGCGCGGCGTGACCCAGCGCGCGAAGGGCACGAGCGAGCGGGCCGCGAGCGTCACGCCGTGGCGCGTGAAGAGCTCCGCGAGGGGCGGGGTCACGCGCGTCGAGAGGGCGGCCCTGAGCGCGGCCACGGTGTCGGGCGCGACGGGCGCGGTCGAGAGCATGATGCCCGACTCCTCGAGGCACTCGCGCAGCGCCGCGACGTGGAGCCCGAGCGCGCGCGAGGGGTCGTCGTCGCCGAGGCGCCGCGCGGCTTCATCGGGCGTGAGGTCGGTGGGGATGCGAGGGTCGAGGTCTTCGGGGTCGAGGCGCCCGCCGGGGAACACGTACGCGCCGCCCATGAAGTTCGCGCCCGCGCTGCGCTTGACGAAGAACACCTCGGGGCCGCGGTCGCCCTCGCGCAGCACGAGCACCGTGGCCGCGTCGCGCGGCGCCGCTGCGGCGCCCGCGAAGTCGAACTCGACGGTCATGGCGCGAGCGTCGCGAGCATGTCTTCGAGCTCTCCGAGGCTGTGGCCGTCGCGCGCGGCCCGCGCGGCCGCGATGCCCGCTTCGAGGCACGCGCGCGCGTCGGCGTCGCGCTTGAGCTCCTTGAGCACCTGCGCGGCCATGAGGTACTGCGGCACGTAGCCGGCGAAGCGCGCGCGGAGGTTCTCGAACGCCGCCACGGCGTCGTCGAGGCGGCCGCGGGAGCGGTACTCCTGCGCGAGGCAGTAGTAGGGGAACGGGTCTGCGGGTGACTTCGAGACCATCATCTCGAGCACCGCGAGGCGGTCGGGTGGCATCGCGTGAACCTCACTCCTCGAGCACGCCGATGTACGGGAGGTTCCGGTACTTCTCGGCGTAGTCGAGACCATAGCCCACGACGAAGCGGTCTTCGATGGTGAAGCCCAGGTAGTCGATGGGCACCTTCACCCGCGGGCGCGCGGGCTTGTGCAGCAGCGAGCAGAGCTTGACCGAGCGGGGGTGGCGCGTGGCGAGGTTGTCGAGCAGGTAGCGCATCGAGAGGCCCGTATCCACGATGTCTTCGACGACGAGCACGTCGCGGCCCGTGACGGGCTGCGTGAGGTCGTACGTGATCTGCACCACGCCCGACGACTCGGTGCCCGCGCCGTACGACCGCAGCCCGAGGAACTCCACCGACAGGTGGAGGTTCACGTGCCGGATGAGGTCCGCCGCGAAGAGGAAGCTCCCCTTGAGGATGGGCACCACCACCAGGTCGTCGATGCTGGCGTAGTCGCGGGTGATCTGCTCGCCGAGCTCGCGCACGCGGCTCTGGAGCGTCTCTGTCGAGAGGAGCACCTTGGGCTGCTTCATGCCCCTCTCTCAACCACACCGCGGCCCCGAAGGGTAGAAAACCGCGCCTATCTCGCGCGCACCTTGAGGGTCTGGCCCACGAAGTCGAGCATGCCCCGCAGGGCGTCGTAGTCGGGGTGCTTCATGCGCACCCACGCGTTCGCCATGTAGCCCGCCTCGACGGGCTGCGTGGGCGTGCCGGGGGAGGGCAGGTGCCAGTCGAGCAGCCACTCGCCGTAGCGCTCGCGCACCGCGTCGACGCCGTCGTAGTGCGAGATGCGCCCGTCGCGGTCGGGGCGCAGCGCGATGATGCCCGCCGACTGCCTCCGAGAGAGCGCCTGCGAGGGTCGCCCGTGCACCACGGCCATGGCCCACTCGCGGTAGATGTCGATGTCGTTGCCGGCGGCGTAGAGGTCCCACGCGCGCACGCCCGGCGGGCGGCAGCCGATCTCGCTGAACTTCAGCCCCTTGGGGCCGAAGAACCACTCCATGTGCGTGGCCGACGTGCCGATGCCCAGCGCCTCGATCACCCGGCGCCCGAGGTCCTTGAGCTCCTGGTAGCCCGGCGACGAGTCGACGCGGTTGGTGGCGATGAACTGCGGCGAGATCCACCGCGTGCGCATCGCCTCGAGCACGTTGGGGTAGTAGTGGCACACGAACTCGTGGGCCACGCGCCCGTCGACGGTGATGGTGTCGTAGAAGCCCTCGTGGCCCTCGATGAACTCCTCGGCGGCCACGCTCACCCCGCGGTCGACGCCGCACGCGGCGAGGGCCGCGTCGAGCTCGGCGTCGCTCGTGACCTTGTGCGTGCCCGACGCGCCCGCCGCGTCGCGCGGCTTGATGATGATGGGATAGCCCACGCGCGCGGCGAAGTCGCGGAGCTCCGCGCGGTCGCCGCTGCCGAGCGACTGCGCGCAGGGGATGCCCGCGGCGCGCAGCGCCTCCTTCATGGCGGGCTTGTCGCGGCAGAGGAAGGTGGTCTTCACGCTCGTGCCCGCGATGCCGCAGCGCTCGCGCACCGTGGCCGCGGACATCACGTGCGCCTCGACCACGGCCTCGAGGCGGTCGAACCGCACCGCCGACGAGAGCCTGCGCACCACGGCCTCGACCTGATCGGCGTCGGTGACGTTGCCCACCTGCTCGTAGTGGGCGAGCCAGTGGCGCAGCTCGTCGTCGAGCGACTCCTTCGGGCGCTCGCCGATGCCCGTGACGCGCGCCCCCACGGCGTGCAGGGCGCGCACGAACTCGCGCTGGTTGGCGGGAAAGCAGGGCTCGAGGAAGGCCACGTCCACCGGCATGGCCGCGACTCTAACGCCCGGCCCGCGGGGAAATCATCACCTTCCGCCGAGGGCCCGCGCGGCCGCCTCGCGCACCGAGTCGTCGACGTCGTCGCGGGCGGCGCGCTCGAGGGCCGCGCGCGCGACGGGC
>JBDHVF010000258.1:0-9669 GCA_039809605.1 Polyangiales bacterium
CACCCGGTCTTGCCGAAGAGGGCCTCGCGGGTGTCGGGCTCGAGCGAGTGCATCACGGCGTCGAGCGCGTTGGCGCGCGCGACGAGGTCGCTGGGGATGGGCATGCGCGACGTGTCGATCCAGAGGGTCGCGCACGGCGGCGCCTCGCGCCACGTGGCGTAGCCCGCGCGGAGCTTGCGGATGTAGTCGGCCGTGATGCCCGACTCGAGGTCTCTCGCGCGGCGGCGGATGCGGGCCATGATGGTGCGCTGGTCGGCGTCGAGGCAGATGAGCCGGTCGGGGCGCGGGAGCCCGTCGAAGAGCCGGTCGTAGAGCTCGCGGTAGAGGCCGAACTCCATCGGGTCGACGGTGATGCGCGCGAAGATGAGGTTCTGCTGCGGGGCGAAGTCGGTGACGACGCTGCGGCCCTGCGAGAGCATGGCGGCGATCTCGCTCACCTGGTCGACGCGCTGGGTGAGAAAGGCCACCTCGGTCTGAAAGCCCCAGCGCGCGATGCCGCCGGGCTCGTAGAAGCGCGCGAGAAAGGGGTTCTCGCCGAAGCGCTCGGGCACGAACTCGGCGCCGGTGCGCCTCGCGACGATGGCCGCGAGGGTGCTCTTGCCGACGCCGATGGGGCCGACGCACGCGATCCAGGTGCCGCGCTTGTGCTTCATGGTGTGGCGCCGGCGGTCGTACCACCGAGCGCGCGGTGACCGGAAGATTCCCGCGCGGAGTTCTCTCAGAGCGCGAGGTCGAGGCTGATGGGGCAGTGGTCCGAGCCCCGTACGTCGGGGTGGATCTGCGCGTCGCGCACGGAGGGCGCGAGGTCACGGCTCACGAGGAAGATGTCGATGCGCCAGCCGACGTTCTTGGCGCGCGCGGCGCCGCGCTGCGACCACCAGGTGTAGAGCCCCTTCTCGCCGGGGTGGCGCTCGCGGAAGACGTCCACGAGCCCTTCCTTGAGGTAGGTGCGAAAGTCCTCGCGCTCCTCGTCGGTGAAGCCGGGGTTCCTGCGGTTGGTCCTGGGGTTGGCGAGGTCGATCTCCTCGGGCGCGACGTTCATGTCGCCCACGACCACGAGCCTCTCGCCGCGCGCGTGGCGCTCGCGGATGAAGGCCGTGAGGTCCTTCGAGAACCTGCGCTTGAAGGGCAGGCGCGCGAGCTCCGCGGCGGCGTTGGGGAAGTACCCCGCGATGAGGGTGAAGTGCTGCCCCTCGCTCACGACGATGCGCCCCTCGTCGTCGTGGTCCTTGATGCCGAGGCCCTTGGTGTGGGCGAACGCGAGGCCCTTGCGCGTGAGCGTGGCCGCGCCCGCGTAGCCCTTCTTCGACGACGCGGGGAACCAGCACACGTCGTGGCTGGCCGTGAGCGCCTGCTGGGTGAAGAGGTCGAGCTCGCCCCACTCGACGCGGATCTCTTGCAGGTTGAGCACGTCGGGGTCGGCGGTCTTGAACCAGTCGAGGAAGCCGGACTTGAGGGCCGAGCGCAGCCCGTTGACGTTCCAGGAGACGATCTTCATGGGGCGCGGAGGCTACCTCAACCCCCGCGGGGTCTCGCAAGAACGTGCGCCTTGACCCGTGGCCCCCTCGCGAGGATGCTCCCGCGCCCCATGGCCGAAGCCCCCGCCGAGCCCTTCACACTCACCCTCTACGCCGAGGCCCCGGTGCCCACGGAGTACGGTGACGTCCGCGTGCTGGTGTTCCGCGAGACCCCGTGCGACCCGAGCTGCGCGCCGCTCGAGCACGTGGCGATCGTGTGCGGCGACGTGAAGGGCCGAGACGAGGTGCTCGCGCGCGCGCACTCGGAGTGCTGGACGGGCGAGGCGCTCCACTCGCTCAAGTGCGACTGCCGCGAGCAGCTCGACCACGCCCTGCGGCGCATCACCGAGGCCGGCCGCGGCGTGGTGCTCTACCTCCGTCAGGAGGGCCGGGGCATCGGCCTCGGCAACAAGATCCGCGCGTACGCGCTGCAATCGCAGGGGCACGACACGGTCGACGCCAACCGCCTGCTGGGCTTTCCCGACGACCTTCGCAGCTACCGCCCCGCGGCGGAGATGCTCCGCGTGCTGGGCGTGCGCTCGGTGGTGCTGCTCACCAACAACCCCGCGAAGGTGCGCGGCCTCGAGGCCGAGGGCGTTCACGTGGCGCGCCGCGAGCCCGTCGCGGTGCCCGTGAACCCCTACAGCCGCGAGTACCTGCGCGCCAAGGCCGACCGCATGGGGCACGACCTGCCCGAGGGCATGCTCGAAGACGACCACGCGATCTTCGTCCCCGCCCCGCTGCAGCGCACCCTCGAGCCCGAGGCGATGGACACCGACGAGGAGGCCCTCGCCTACGACCGCATGGACCACGCCGAGGTCAACCGCCGCTTCGTCGACGACCTCCTCGCGCTGCACCCCCGCCCGCATCGGGTGCTCGACCTGGGCGCGGGCACGGGGCTCATTCCCATCGAGCTCTGCGCGCGCGACGCGGGCGTGACGGTGACGGCCGTCGACCTCGCGCCCGCGATGCTGCGCAGGGCGGCGGAGAACGTGGGCCGCGCGGGGCTCTCGGCGCGCGTGGGGCTGGCGGTCTGCGACGCGGCGGCGCTCCCCTACGCGCCCGGCGATTTCGACGCGGTGATCTCCAACAGCCTCGCGCATCACGTGCCCGACCCGGTGACGCTGTTCCGCGCGGTGGCGCGCGTGGCGGGCGACCGCGCGGCGGTGTTCGTGAGGGACCTCTGCCGCCCCGCGACCCCGGCCGAGGTCAACGCCCTGGTCGACCGCTACGCGACGCGCGAGGAGCCCTTCGCCCGCGCGCTCTTCCGCGCGTCGCTGCACGCGGCGCTCACGGTCGACGAGGCGCGCGCGGCCGCCGCCGCCGCGGGCCTGCCCGACGTCACCGCGGAGATGACCAGCGACCGCCACTGGACGCTCTCGCGCCCCGCGGCTCCCACTCGCTCGCCCTGAACGCGACGCCGAGCAGCGCTCCCGCGAGCGCGCCGCCGACGTGGGCCGCGCCCGAGGCGCTCGGCGAGGCGACGTCGGCCGCGACCTGCGCGGTCACCACCGCGCCGAGGGCCACGAGCTCGACGCGGGCGCCGGGCGACGGGCGCCGGGCGCGGTCGGTCGCGAGCCACGCGAGGGTGGCGCCCACGAGGCCGAAGATCGACGCCGAGGCGCCCACGAGCAGCACGGGCTCGCACACCGCGAGGGCCACCGCCGCGGCGCCCGCGCACGACGCGGTGAGGTACACGGCGAGGTAGCGCCGCGCGCCGAGCGCGCGCTCGGCGAGGCGGCCGAAGAACGCGAGCGCCGCGAGGTTGACCGCGAGGTGCACCGCGCCCGCGTGCACGAGGCCGTACGAGGCGAGGCGCCAGAGGTCGCGCGCGCCCGCGAGGGGCAGGGTGAGCGCGCCGAAGCGCGAGAGCATCGCGCCCGAGCGCGGCTCGGTGAGCTTGCGCGCCACCGCGAGCGCCGCGAGCAGGGCGCAGAGCGCGAGGGTCAGCGGCGCGGAGGTGATTCGTGACGTGGGGCGCATCGCGCGACGCGCAGCGTAGAGAGGCGGCGGTTCGAAGGGCAAGCGAGCGGCGGGCGAGGCGACGGAACGCGCTCACGCGGCGACGGGCACGGGCTCGGGCGCGCTCGCGGGCGCGGGCTCGCGCGCGGGTCGCTCGGCGAGGGCGTCGCGGAGCTGGCGCGTGAGGCGGTGCTTCTTGGTGTAGACGCTCTTGACGTTGATGCCGAGCGCGTCGGCGACCTCCTGCGGCGAGCAGCCGTCGACGAAGTAGAGCCGCACGAACTCCTGGTCGCGGGCGGAGAGCGCGCGCACGGCGGCGGTGAGGCGGTCGCAGTCCTCGCGGGCGATCTGGCGCGCGAAGAGGTCGCCGTCGTCGTGGAGCTCCTCGGCGAGCGCGATGGGGTCGGCCACGGGGCGGCGCGCGGAGGCGCGGAGGTAGTCCCACGTGGCGTTGATGGCGATGAGGCCGATCCAGCTCCCGAGCTTGTTGCCGCGCTCGACCTCGAAGCGCCGGAGCTTGTGCATGTCGTTGGCGAGCAGGCTCGCGTAGAAGTTGCCGCAGATCTCTTGAATGGCGTCGGAGGCGACCACGCCGCTGAAGCGCGTCACCACGCGGTGCACGCAGGTCCAGATCATCCGGTCGTAGCGCCGGTGGAACTCGCGCCACGCCGCGCCATCGAGGGTGAGGAGCCGCTGGAGCAGTTCCGACTCGGTGAGGGTCTGGTACCCGGAAGCATTCATGGCGCTCGTGACCTCCGGCGCGGCCCCGTCGCAACCGTCGTGCCGCCACGCGTACCATGAGGGCCCGCGCGATCTTCGCGGCGATTCCCCGACGAAGGCCCGCGCGGCGAGCGCCCGTGTCTGCGCGTTCACATCCGGGTGTCGCTGCCCCTTCGGGTTCTCGCCGTCACGAGCCCCGCGTGGCGCGCCGTTCACGCCGGCGCGTCGCCAGGCTCGCGGCGGCCGCGAGCGCGAGGGCCCACGGGCCTCGCGACCCCTGCGCGCCGGGCCTCGCGTCGCAGTCGCCGGTGACGAGCGTGCCCCCCTCCTGGGTGGTCAGGCCCCCGTAGGGCACGGAGAGGCAGCGCGCGTTGGGGGTGTTCTGCTCGGGATAGATCGCGCACATCCCCGCGGCGTCGTCGGCGGTGAGGTCGCGGCGGATCTCTCCGAGCCCGGCCTCGGGCCACATCACGGCGCGGTCGTTGTCGCTGTGCGACAGGCCCATGAAGTGCCCGAACTCGTGGGTGAGAATGGTCTGCAGGTCGGCCGCGCCGGGGTCCGAGACCGTGGCCGCGGTGGAGAAGTGAAACCCGTCGCGGTTGGAGGCGTCGTCGTAGGTGTTGAGCTCGATGTCGGCGTCGTAGATCTCGCCCGTGAACGAGTCGAAGGTGGCGATGGTGATCGCGATCGCGCCCGGCCGGTGGATCGCGTTGTCGCCCCAGCGGTGCCTGAACGAGAGGGTGTTCGCGTTCTGGCCCTGAGGGTTGTAGCCCGAGAGCGCCCAGGTCGGCAGGTTGGGCAGCACGCGGAAGTACTGCTGCCCGAGGCCGTCTTGATCGCAGGGCACGCGCGACCAGGCCGAGACCGAGTCGCGCGCGATGCGGTCGAGCACGGCGGCCGGAACCTCCATCGGCAGGGCGGCGCGGTAGAGCGAGAAGCCCGTGCAGCGCGACCGCCACGAGAGGGGGATGCCCGAGCGCACACACTCCCCGAGCGCCGTCGCGCGCTGGCGCGAGGTGGTCGAGCGGCAGTACGCGCCCGCGCCCGGCGCGAGCGAGAGCGCCGCGAGCGCGGCGGCGAGCGCGACGAGCCTCACGGCGCCACCGAGCGGATCGCGCGCGTGACCGCGTCGAGCTCCAGGGTCGTCGCGCGGGCGTGCGAGGTCGGGGCAGACGACGCGGGGCCCACGACGAGCGAGCTCGGCACGCCGGCCTGCGCGCGGCCGTCGGGCGCGGCGGTGACGGGCACCACGGCCGCGGTCATGTGCGCGAGGTACCGCACGTCGGAGACGCCGCCCGAGAGGAAGAGCACGTACGTGCGGCCGTCTTCGAGCGAGGGCGCGCCGGGGATCGCCTGCGCGACGCGCCCGACGACGCCGCGCGCGACGCGCACGACGACGGTGGCGCGCGCGGGCAGGCGGCCCTTGAGCGAGCCCACGACCTCGACCTCGTGGTCGGTGACGATGAAGCCCCCCTCCCAGCGGCTCGCCGAGCGGCGCACCGTGCCGACGATCACGTCGTCGGAGCTGCGGGTCAGCTCGGTCACGCTGACGGGCCGCGTGGAGGTGGCGCCCGCGGGAGAGGCGAGCGCGAGCGCGGCCGCGAGGCAGGGGGCGGCGAAGGAGCGGAGGCGCGACATGCGCGGAGCATAACCCCCGCGGGGGCTATTGAGAGAGGCGCTGGCGCAGCTCGGCGAAGCCACGCTCGACGCGCTCGATCCACGCGCGGGCCGCGGCGCCGCCGTGCACGTCGCCGGGCGCGGGCGCGCGGACCATGAGCACGGCGCGCGCGGCGCTGAGCTGCCGGGCGTTGCAGGGCCACGGCGCGCCCGACTGGTCGAGGAAGAACCGCGCGTCGGGCGGGAGCGAGTCGTGCGAGCGGCGCCCGGGGGAGGTGCGCTGGTCGGCGTCGAGGCGGAGCCTCGGGTGCATGCCCGACGCGGGGTTGTCGTCGACGTCGTCGGTGAGGGTCTCGCGCGTGTCGCCGTGCGAGGGGGCGAGCAGGTGCGCGCGCGCCTCGCGGGCGAGGGCGTCGGCGGGGGCGGTCATCTCGTCGCCCATGGTCTCGAGCAGGGGTTGCTCGTCGAGGCCCGGCAGGTCGCCCTCGGGCCGTGGGTTGAACACGGCCGTTGATTCGGCGAAGGTCAACCGCTGGGAGTCGTCGTCGAGGGCGATGGGGGCGCGGGCGCCCTCCCCCGCGGGCGCGTCGCGCCCTGGCATCGGAGGCTCGGGCGGCCTGCCGGGGGACCACGCGCCGGCGAGGTACGCGTCGAGGAACACCAGGGCGCGCTCGGGCCCCACCTCGGCGCCGCTGAGGAGCGCGAGCGGGCACACCAGCAGGTCGGAGTGCACCGCGTACCAGAGCACGTTGCGCAGCGCGGTCGACAGCGACGCGGCGCTCTCGCGCACGCCGTCGTCGCCGCGGTCGACGGCCATGCGCAGGTGGTCGAGCTCGAGGCCGATCTCGATCGAGCACGCGGCGAGGTGCAGCGCGCCGTCGACGTCGGCGAAGCGGGACTGGGGCCGCCGGTCGAGCTCGGCGACGCGGCGCTCCTCGAGCTCGGCGTAGCAGACCCCGATCGCGCGCACGCAGGGCTCGATGCGCTGGAACTCCCGCTCCATCGCCGCGCGAAATCGCGGGGAGACGTCGCGCGGCCAGCGCCCCGCCTCGGCCGACGCGCGCAGGCGCAGGAGCCCCAGCAGCACGTCGGACGGTTCGATCGAGAACGACAGCATGCGCGTCATGGCCGAGCGTCGCGAAGCTACCCGAAGGCGACAGAAAACGCGAACATTCCCGGCGCGGGCGCTACCTCTCGCGGGCGGCCTTCTCGTCGAGGCCCGAGCGCCCCGCGCGGCGTGCGATCTCGGCGAGGGCCGCGCGCCACGGCACCCCGCGCGACGCGAGGGCGACCATGAGGTGGTAGATCACATCGGCGGCCTCCGAGGCCACGCGCTCGAACGACTCCCCCTTCACGGCGCGCGCGAGCTCGTCGGCCTCCTCGCGCAGCTTCGCGCCGATGGCGTCGGGGCCCCCGTCGAGCAGCGCGCGCGTGTACGAGCGCTGCGACGGGCCCGCGTCGCGCCGCGCCTCGATCGTCGCCGAGAGCTCGCTCGCGGCGGCGTGGGGAGCCGCCACGGGCGCCCAGCCCTCGGGCGTGGCCTCGCGCGAGAAGCACGAGGCAGCGCCCGTGTGGCACGTGGGGCCCGCGGGCTCGACGAGCACCAGCACGCAGTCGCCGTCGCAGTCGAGCAGCACGCGCCGCACGGCCAGCGTGTTGCCGCTGGTCTCGCCCTTCTTCCAGAGGGCGTTTCGTGAGCGGGAGTGAAAGTGCACGACCCCGGTCGAGAGCGTGAGCGAGAGCGCCTCGCGCGACATGAACGCCGCCATGCGCACCTCGCCGGTGAGCGCATCTTGCGCAACGGCGGGCACGAGCCCGTGGTCGTCGAAGCGCACCGCGGAGAGCAGGGCTTCGGTGCGCGAGCCATCGATCATGCAGAGACCTCCGTGATCCTGTCGGCCGCGACGACGGCCCTCACGCCCGCGAGGTCGACGCGCACGCGGCCGCGCGCTTCGAGCTTCAGCGCGTAGGCCCAGCACGGGCCGCTGTCGAGCGCGACGCGCACCGCCACGCGGCCGCCCCGTGCGAGCGCCTCCCGCAGCGCCGTGACGACCGGGGGACCTTTCACGCCGACGATTGTACTCCAACATCGCACACCCGCTCTCTCACGAGTGCGCGCAGGCGGCGCGAAGCTTGACGCTCCGTGGTCATGCCCGATACCGTGCCGGTGCTCGGAATTGTCGATGGTGACTCCGAAGGATCCGAACGAGCCCGGTGACCCTCACGAGGCGGAGCCCAACTGGCAGGCCCGCACGCAGGTGATCCGTGGCGGCGTCGAGCGCCCCGCGGGGGGCGGTTCGGACTGCCTCGTGGTGATCTACACGCGCGAGGGCCGCGGCCCGCTCGGCAAGCGCGTCCCGCTCGACGGCCCATTGCAGGAGCTCACCATCGGGCGCGACGTGGGCAACGCGGTGGTGCTCGACTACGACTCGGTCTCGCGCCGCCACGCCCGCCTCGTGCGCCGCGAAGACCACTGGTGGCTGATCGACAACAACAGCACCAACGGCACCTACGTCAACGACCACCCCACGCGCGAGACGCCCCTGCGCAACGGCGACCGCATCAAGATCGGCGACGTGATCTTGAAGTACCTCTCGGGCGAGGACCTCGAGGCGGAGTTCATGTCGACCATCTCGCAGATGATGGTCACCGACGGCCTCACGCAGGCCCACAACAAGCGCCACCTGCTCGAACAGCTTGACAACGAGCTCAACCGCTCGGCCCGTCACGGCCGCCCCCTCGGGCTGATCATGTTCGACATCGACCACTTCAAGAAGGTCAACGACACCTACGGGCACCTCGCGGGCGACCACGTGCTGCGCGAGGTGGCGGGCCTGGTGCGCGCGCGCATCCGCCGCGGCGAGGTGTTCGGGCGCTACGGCGGCGAGGAGTTCGCGCTGCTGCTCCCCGAGACCAACGCCCAGGGGGCCTACACCCTCGCGCAGGAGATCCGCGCGCTCGTGGCCGACCACGAGTTCGTGTTCGACAACCAGCGCATCCCCGTGACCATCTCCCTCGGCGTGGCGCAGTGGAACCCCGGCATCCGCACCGCGGAGGAGTTCATTCGCGTGGCCGACGCCAAGCTCTACCAGGCCAAGCGCGACGGCCGGAACCGCGTCGCGGCCTGAGGCTCACTGCGCCGGGGCGGGGTCGCGCCAGCGGCGCCCGCCGAAGCGCTTCTGGAGCTCGTCGTCGATGCGGTCTGCCACCACGGCGATCATGCCCACCGAGGCGATGAGCTCGGCGTTGTCGAGGTGGTCGCCGAGGAGGTTGTGCGCCAGCCACACCTCGCCGTCGCGCCAGTAGACCTTGCCGAAATAGAGCTTCTCGTTGAGCGCGTTGAGCTTCTGCATGAGCCCCTCGCTCACGGCCACGCCCGAGAGCACCGGGCTCAGGAGCTCGATCATCACGTAGCGCTCCTGCCACTCGTGCGCGGAGATGAACACCGCCGACGAGCCGCGCTCGACGCGCACCCGCGCGCCGTCGACCGCGTGCGGATAGCCCGACGCCGCGAGAATCTCCACGACGCGCTGCTGCACCTCTTCGACCTTCGTGCTCATGGCACCGTCCTCCTCGCGAGGGCGTTCTATCGGGCGGAGGGCGCCGGCGCAACCGCCGTCGTCGCGGGCCTGGCCGCCGCGAGGATGGGCTCGAGCCGCGTGACCGGCGAGGGGGCGTCGCCCGAGAGCACGAAGAGCGTCGTCGCGGGGTACGCGTCGACGAGCGCCGCTCCCCAGTGCGCGCGGGCCGGCGCGGGCGAGCGGTCGAGCAGCAGCGCCGACTCGGCGCCCGCGTCGACGAGCGCCCGCGCGAGCGGCGCGACGTCGGCGACCCCGTCGGCCACGAGCAGCCG
>JBDHVF010000259.1:0-9658 GCA_039809605.1 Polyangiales bacterium
GGCGCGCGGCAGCGTTGGGTGGGGGCTCCGCGAAGGCGCGCGGCAGCGTTGGGTGGGGGCTCCGCGAAGGCGCGCGGCGGCGTTGGGTGGGGGCTCCGCGAAAGCGGCCAGATGGACCTGTGGTTGGGATGAGCGGTCTACGAGGGCGTCACGCCGCCCACGCCACCACGCCCCCGTGGGGCAGGCGCGCGTGGTCGTCGGGCGCGGGCTGCGCGGCGAGCGCGAATCCCGCGCGGGAGAGCGAGCGCTCCCACTCGTCGAACGACAGATAGCCGACGGTCGTGCGGTACGGCGGGTCGAGCTTCGCGCGCCGGTAGCTCGCCAGCGTCAGTTGCAGCATCTCGCACGGAAAGAACGTCGCGGCGCGTCCCCGGAACGCGCCCGTGAAGATCACCACGCCGCCCGGTCGCAGCACGCCGCGCAGCGCCACGAGCGTCGCGTGCAGGTCTTCGACGTCGTAGAGCACGTGTTCGAACACCGCGCAGTCGACCGACGCGGGCGCGAGGCCCGACGTCGCCGGGTCGCGCGCGAACACGTCGAGGTCGAGCCGCTTGAACGCCAGCGCGCGCTGGAGCGACGCGGGCGCCTCGCGCGAGAGCGCATGACGGCCCGCGGCCATGATCGCCGGGTCGAGCTCGGTGTAGTGGTACCTCGCGACGCGGTCGACGCGCGCGGCGAGCGACTCGTCGCGCAGCAGCGTGCGCAGCACCACGCCCACGCCCGCGCCGCCCTCGAACACCACCGAGCCCTCGGTGAGCCGCGAGGCCAGCGCGCGCGCCGCGAACGCGCGGCACGGCTCGAGGATGGGCGCCTCGAGCATCAGGTGCTCCCAGCGCTCGGCGACGCGGCGCGGGTCGCGCGCGCGCACGAGGCGAAAGCCGTCGCCGCCCGAGAGCACTCCGCCCGCCACCTCGCGGCAGCCCGTGAGAAAGTACGCGACGCTCTCGCGCCGAGGGTTCGCGGCGGCGTAGGCGGCCACCGCGTCGCTCGACCGCTCGCGCTCGACGAGCGAGGCCGCGGGGCGCAGGCGGTCGCCGTCGGCCACGAGGTCGCCCAGGTCGACGAGGTAGTCGATGAGCCGCCGGCCGAAATCCTGCGACGAGGCGCGCACCTCGGCGAGGGGGCGAGAGGCCAGGGGCTCGCGCAGGTGCTCCCAGTAGATGTCTCGCGCCACCGCGCGCGCCGCCGCGCGAAACGCCTCGATCTCCACGGCGTACCGCGGGAGCACGTCGGAGAGGTCGACCGCGGCGTGCGTCACGCGCGCTGCTCCGAGGGGTGGCTCTCGGTCGCGAGGTGGTCGGCGAGGGCGGCGATCGTGGGGTGGTCCCACACGATGTAGACCGAGACCTCGCGGCCGAGCCAGTCCTGCAGGTCGGCCGCGAGCGTGAGCGCGTCGCGCGAGTCGGTGAGGTAGTCGGTGAGGGCGCCCTCCACGTCGATCGTGTCGCCGGGCGCCTTCACCAGCGCGGCGATCGACGAGACGAGCCAGCGCGCGATCTCGTCGCGCGAGCGTGCCTGCGTGTGCGTCATGTGATCATCCCTCTCGTGGTCAGAAGCGCCCGAGGAGCCAGCTCCCCGGCGCGCGCTCGTCGTCGCTGAAGTAGAAATCCCTCGCGAGCTCCCCGATCGCCGCGCGCGAGAAGACCCCGCGCCGCTCGGGGTCGATGTGCTCGAAGATCTCGGCGAGGGCCTCGGTCGACATGCCGTAGAGCCCGAGGTAGCGGCGCACGTCGGCGCGCGTGAGGCTGCCGTCGCCGTCGCGGTCGAGCAGCGCGAACACCGTGTGGACGTAGGGCTCGATCATCACGGCGAAGGCGTCGGGGCCCGAGAGCTGCGCGTCGCGGTACGAGAGCCACCCCTCGAGCGTCACGCGCCCGTCGCCGCGCGCGTCGGCCTCGGCCTGGAGCTCACCCCACTCGACCGCGTACGACTCTCGGATCTCTGCGGACTCGGGCGACGCCTCGCGCGCCTCGACCGCGCGCAGCAGGGCCTCGCAGATGCGGTCGTAGTCGCCCCGCGCGAGCACGCCGTCGCCGTCGCCGTCGAGGTAGCGGAACATCCTGGTGAGCTTGCGTCGCTGAAGGTCGGTGAGCATCGTGGGCCTCTCTCTCTAGGCGGTGGGCGCGACGACGCGGGGGACCATCTTCAGCCCGTACCGCGGCCGCAGCGTCGTGAGGGGGTCGGGCTCCATCTTGTGGCCCGGCGCGAGCTCGAGGCTCATCGCGCGCACGAACATCGACACGATGATGGTGGTCTCCATCGCCGCGAAGGCGTTGCCGATGCACTGCCTCGGGCCGTGGCCGAAGGGCAGGTACGCGTGCTTCGGGCGGTCGCGCAGGCGCTCGGGCGCGAAGCGGTCGGGGTCGAAGCCCTCGGGGTTCGGCCAGAAGCGCGGGTCGCGGTGCAGCACGTAGGGGCACACGGCCAGCGTCGAGCCCGCGGGGACGCGGTAGCCCGCGAGCGCGTCGTCGGCGATGGCCTCGCGCTCGATCACCCACGCGGGGGGGTAGAGCCGCATCGACTCCTGCACGACCTGCGAGACGTAGCCGAGGCGCGGCAGGTCGTCGGGCGTCGGGTCGCGGTCGCCCAGCACCGAGACGACGTGGGCCCGGAGCCTCCGCTCGACCTCGGGGTGCCGCGAGAGGAGGTAGAAGGTCCAGTCGAGCACCGTGGCCGTGGTCTCGTGGCCGCCGATGATGAGCGTGAGGGCCTCGTCGCGGAGCTGCCGGTCGCTCATAGCCTCGCCCGACTCCTCGTCGCGCGCGGCCATGAGCATCGAGAGCAGGTCGCGCCTCGCCTCGTCGCGCGCGCGGCCGCTCCTGCGCTCGGCGATCATGCGCGCGACCAGGCCGTCGAAGACCGCGAGGGCGCGCTTGAGCTCGCGGTTCCTTCGCGTGGGCACCCAGAGCGGGAGGAAGTACGCGCTCTCGCCGAACTCGTTGGCGAAGTGTACTGCGCGGCCGATCTCGTCGGCGTCGCCGTCGATGTCGGCGCTGAAGAGCGTGCGCCCCACGATGCGCAGCGCGAGGCGGCTCATCTCGCGCGCCGCGTCGACGGTCTCGCCCGCGCGCGCGCGGAGCCCCTCGATGGCGGCCCGCGTCGAGTCGGCCATGATCGCGGCGAAGCCCGCGAGGCGCTCGCGGTGAAAGCCCGGCTGCGCGAGCCTCCGCTGGCGGCGCCAGAGGTCGCCCTCGCTGGTGAAGAGCCCGTCGCCGAGCACGAGCCTGATGCCCCGGTAGTACCTGCTCTTGGTGTAGTTCTTCGCGTTCTCGACGAAGACGCGCTGCACGAGCTCGGGGTCGTTCAACTGGTAGTAGAACGACGCGCCGAAGCGGTAGCGCACGATGGGCCCGTACCCGCGCGCGCCCTCGGCGAAGAGGTCGAGGGGGCGGCTCCACCCGTCGGCGAAGGTGCCGAGCACGACCGAGCCGCGCGGCCCCGGCGGCGCGCGCGAGGGCACGTCGAGGAGCGAGCCGCCGTGCGAGATCCTCCACGCCACGCGGTCGGCGACGGCGTGCGAGAGGTCGAGCGCGCGGCTCATCGGGCGGCCTCCGGGCGCGTCGAGGGCCCTTCGAGCGAGAGCCAGCGGTCGCCCGCGTCGAGGTCCGCGAGCCGCTCGAGGGCGCGCTCGTACCAGTCGCCCTCGGGCGCCGCGCCGCGCGCGTCGGAGAGCTGCCAGAGCGCCAGCGCGAGCCACTCGCCGCGCGCGAAGTACCCGTCGAACAGCGTCCGCGAGTGCAGCCACGTCATCAGGCACGCGACGGCCCCGTGCACGCGCGCGTAGCGCTCCGCGGCGGCGAAGGACTCGGGCGACTGCGCGAGGGGGCGCTCCGTCGACGCGCGGGCGGCGGTGATCGCCGCGAGCTCGGCGCGCGGGTCGGCGACGCGCGACGCGAGGTAGCGCCCGACCGCGGGCTCGACCTCGGCGGGCGAGAGCCGCTCGACCTCGTTCGACGCCGTCGCGAGCGCGGCGGCGAGCTCGTCGTCGCCGCGCGCCATCACGTCGAGCCCCTCGGGGCGAAACGCCGGCAGCTCGCGGCGCAGGTCGAAGAGCGTCTCGACGCGCGCGCGCAGGGCGCCGGCGTCGCGCGGCGCGCGGTCGGGCGCCATGCGCCGCACCTCGTGGGCGAGCGAGCTGAGGTTCACCACGGTGCTCCCGTCGAAGAGCGCGACCAGCCGGTGATCGCGGAGGATTTTTTCGAAGACCGACGCGCGCAGGTAGTGCCGCGCGCCGAGCACGACCGACAGGCGCCCGAGGGCCGCGTCGACCCTCGTCGGCACCAGGTACTTCACCGCCGCGGACCACACCGCGAGGCGCTCGGGCGCGACGTGGACGCTCCGCGCGCCCGCGCGCACCAGCGCCTCGGCGGCGACGAGCTCGACGAAGGCCGCGGCCAGCGCCCGCCGCGCGTGGGGGATGTCGCTCACCGCGCCGCCGCCGATGCGGCGCGACCGCGCGAAGGCGAGCACCTCGCGCAGGGCCGTGTCGAGCGCGCCCAGCGAGAGCGAGGGGACGAGCGTGCGCGTGAGCTGCAGGGCCTTCATCGTCACCTCGAGGCCCTGCCCCCGCGCGCCGACGAGGGCCTCGGCGGGCACCGCGCAGCGCTCGAAGCGCAGGCCGCTGATGTCCGCACCTCGGATGCCGTGCGTCGCGATCCTCGGCAGGGGTGTGACGCCCGCGGCGCGGCGCTTGTCGACGAAGAGCAGCGAGAAGCCCCGCGGCCCGCCGCGCGGGTCGGTGCGCGCGAGCACCGTCACGGCGTCTCCGCGGGTGGCGTTGTTGATGAGCCACTTCTCGCCCGAGAGCGCGTAGCCGCCGGGCGCCTCGACGGCGACGGTCTCGGTGGCGAGCAGGTCGCCGCCGTGGGCCTCCTCGGTGAGCCCGAGCGACACGCGCAGGCCGTGGGTGATGTCTGCGCCGAGGGCGTCGCGCTGCGAAGCGGTGCCCGCGACCCACACCGGCGCGGCGCCGAGGAAGGTCTTGGCGTGCGCGACGGCGGCGGTGAGGTCGCGACGCGCCACGACGCGCACGAGCGACGAGAGGGCTTCGAACGACGCGAGCGCGCCGCCGTGGGCCTCGGGCACGTAGAAGCGCGCGAGGCCCCACGCGTCGAGGGCCGCCACGGCGCGCTCGGGGAAGGCCTCGCGCTCGTCGAGCGCGAGCGACTCGCGGAAGGTGATGGCGGCGTCCGGCGCGCGGGGGTCGCCGAGGTCGCGTTCGAAGCGCTGCGCGAGCGCGGAGCTCGGGGTGAGGTGCATCGCGCCGCTCACGCCCGGTCGAGGGAGCCGTCGAGGAGGCGGCGGCGCATGTCGAGCCGGGCCTTCTTTCCGCTGGTGGTCTTCTGGAGCGACTGCGGCTGGAGGAAGACGATCTCCCGCGGGGCGACCGCGTGCTTCTTGAAGAGCGCCGCGCGGACGGCGCTGGCGATGTCGTGGAAGGGCGTCGCGCCGGGCGACGCGCGCTCGGCGGCGACGCGCTCGGCCCGCACCTCGGCCACCACGGCGAGCACCTCGGCGTCGCCCTGGTCGTACGAGAACGCCGCCGAGCCTCCGTAGCGCAGGTCGGGGTGCGCGGCCTCGACGGTCTCTTCGAGGTCCTGCGGGTAGTGGTTGCGGCCCTCGAGGATCATGATCTCCTTCGAGCGGCCCGTGACGTAGAGCTCGCCGTCGTCGACGAAGCCGAGGTCGCCGGTCGCCATGAAGGGCCCTTCGCCCGTGTCGCGGAGGCTGAGCCCGAAGGTCTCGCGGGTCTTCGCCTCGTCGTTCCAGTAGCCCGCGGCGATGTTGGGGCCGCTCGTCCAGATCTCGCCGACCTCGCCGGGCGCGCATCGCGCGCGCTCGGGCGTGACGATGACCACCCTCGCGTCGAGGCGAGGGGAGCCGCTCGACACGAGGGTGCGCGCGTCGGCGTGCGAGGGCTCGACGCGCTCGACGCGGTGCCGCTCGAGCGCGCCGGCCGAGACCGTGATCGCGCGCGGCGCGGCGGGCGCAGCGGGCATGGGCTTGCCCGACACGAAGAGCGTCGACTCCGCGAGGCCGAAGCAGGGGTAGAGGAACTCCCGCCGGAAGCCCCACCGTTCGAAGCGCCGCGAGAAGGCCTCGAGCACGCTCGCGCGCACGGGCTCGGCGCCCACGAAGGCCACGCGCCAGGTGCCCAGGTCGACGCCCACGAGCTCGTCGTCGGTGACGCGCCGCACGCAGTGCTCGTAGGCGAAGCACGGCCCGCCCCCGACCACGCCGCCGAAGCGCGAGACGGCGCGCAGCCAGCGCGCGGGCTTCTGAATGAACGCGACGGGCGAGAGCATGGTGCACGGCGCGCCGCAGTAGACGAACTCGAGCCCCCCGCCGATGAAGCCCATGTCGTGGTGGTGGGGCAGCCAGAAGACGCCGGGCGTCGACGGGCCCATGACCATCCCCTCGCGGATCATCGCGAGGTTGGCCGCGAGCGCGGCGTCGTTCACGATCACGCCCTTCGGCGCGCCGAGTGAGCCCGAGGTGTACTGAAGGAACGCGATCGAGTCGCCGCGTCGCGGCCGCGCGGGCGTCACCGCGACGTTCGTGGGCAGGGCGTCGCTCGCCATCCAACGGAGCGCGGAGAGCGCGGGGAGCCCTTCGAGGAAGGGGCTTGCGAGCTCGATCACGCGCGAGGTCGAGAGGGCGAGGGCGGCGCCCGACTGCTCCACGATGCCGAGCAGGCGCGGGAGCGTCTGCGCGAGGCGGCGCGGGTCGGGCGGGGTCATGGGCACGGCGATGACGTTCGCGTGCAGGCACGCGAAGAACGCGACGAAGGTGTCGAGGCCCGGCGGGTAGAGCAGCAGCACGCGGTCGCCGGGCGACGTGGCCTCGGCGAGCGCGGTGCCGAGGGCGCGGGCGCGCGCGAGGAGCTCGCCGCGGGTGAGCGTCTCGACGCCCTCGTCGAGCTCGCCCTTGTGGAGGAAGCGGTACTGGACCGCGTCGGGGTCTTCCGCGGCGCGGCGCTCGAGGACGGTCAGGAGCGAGGCGGTGTCGTGGGTCATGGCGCTGCCCTTCGTGGCGGTGGGTGCTCAGGGGTTGGCCGCGTCGCGCGGGCTCTCTGCCCGGCGCGCGTGGCGCCCGTGCGTCGCGCGGTAGTTGAGCCGGCACGAGGCGGGCGCGGCCTCGCTCGCGAGCACGTGCAGGAGCTCGTCCTTCTCGCGCACGAGGGCCCAGAGCGGCTGGTCGACGGCGGTGAGGCGCGCGAAGCTCTCGGCGATGAGCGCGTCCCAGCGGTCGCCGTGGGCGAGCAGGTCGTCGGGGCGAATGACCTTGCGGCAGCGGGGCGAGCGGCACGCGCACTCGAACGCGACGTCGATGTTGAGCGTGCCGTAGTCGTCGGTGAGCTCCTCGCCCGGCGCGATGTCACGCACGGCGATCTCGAAGCCGTAGCCGGGGCTCAGGCACGTGGCCTCGCACGCGTGGTTGATGTACCGGGCGTGGTCCCAGCAGAGGACGTGGTCGCCCTCCTTGTCGACGTAGGAGTAGCGGTCGAGCACGTCGCGGAGCGGCCCCGAGAGCCGCTCGAAATGCTCGTGGGGGAGCGTCTGATCGAGCGCGTCTCGCACCCAGGTGATGGTCCCCCTGGGGATCGGCCGCGTGGCGAAGACGCCGTATCCCATGGTCGGGTCGATGAAGCGGAGCTCGGTGTCGGGGTGCAGCATGGTCGTCGGTGCTCTCCGTTATCGAACGCGTTCGCGGTGCGCCCTGAGGTCGTAGAGAAAGACCTCGCACCGCCCCTCGCACCCTTCGCAGCGCCAGAGGCTCGCGCCGAGGTGGCGCCAGCCGCTCCAGCGCAGCAGGGCGACCGCGGTGTGGTTGTCGGCCCAGGTCACGCCGACGAGGTGGTCGAAGCGCTCGGCCATCCAGTCCTTGATGAGCGGGAACCAGCGCATCCCCTGTCCCCTGAAGGGCGCGAGCAGCCACATGTCGAGCTCGACCGACCCCTCGGGGATCTCGACGCCCTCGCCAGGGCTCGGCTCGTGGAGGGCCACCGCGACACCCACGGGCCTCGACCCGAGGCGCAGCACCACGCCGTCGGCCTCGGCGAGGTAGCGCTCGGCGCGCGCGCGGTCCATGCGCTGCGGGAGGTAGTTCTTCACGAGCACCTCGGCGTCGAACGACCCCTCGACGAGCATCGCGAGCACCTCGTCGCGGTCGTCGCACGCCTCGCCGAGCCGCGAGATCGACACGGGCAGCGCGGGTGAAACCCGCTTGCGTGGGGTGTGCGCAGAGGTCTCCGCCCCGGCGACGTCGGTCTTCGTCACGATGCACCTCGCCCTTGCGTCCGCCCGCGCGACGCCCTGTCAGTGCAAACCCCGATGCGCGCTGACCCTCTGCGCTTGACCGGGATCAAGTCCGCGACGAGGGGTACAACGGCTGCGCAGCGCGCACAACGATCCGCGGTGTTCATCGGCGCGCAGCGCGTGGTCGCTTACGAACACCGTGGCGACGCGACACGCTCTCCGGGCGTCGCGGGGGCCGTGCTTGTGAGCCGCGACGACGGCGTGGTACATCGATGCCGCACCCTGCGAAGGGTGCCGTATGTCGCAACCGAGCGCGTCGCCCGAACCCCCTGACACGACCATCGGAGGCAAGTACCGCGTGCTGCGCGTGCTCGGCGAGGGCGGCATGGGGGCCGTCTACGAGGCCGAGAACACCTGGACGAAGCGGCGCGTCGCCGTGAAGGTCATGCACCCCGAGGGCACCCGCAGCCCCGACCAGGTGCGGCGCTTCATGCAAGAGGCCCAGGTCGCGGCCCGGCTCTCGCATCAGAACGTCGTGGACGTGCTCGACATGGGCGAGGACCGCGAGGGGCTGTTCATCGTGTACGAGTTCCTCGTGGGCGAGGACCTGCGTCACCGCCTGCGCGCCGCGGGGAGGCTCTCGCCGCGCGAGGCGCTCGACATCCTCGTGCCCGTGATGGAGGCGCTCGTCGCGGCCCACGCGCGCGGCGTGGTGCACCGCGACCTCAAGCCCGAGAACATCTTTCTGGCCGAGTCTCCGCGGGGCACGGTGCCCAAGGTCATCGACTTCGGCATCGCCAAGGTGAGCTGCGCGTCGCTCGTCGCCGACGCCGCGCGCACGGCCACCGGGCAGCTCATGGGCACGCCGTATTACATGTCCCCCGAGCAGGCCGCTGGCGAGGCCGACATCGACGCTCGCGCCGACGTGTGGGCGATCGGCGTGGTGCTCTACGAGCTTCTCTCCGGGCGCCTGCCCTTCCAGTCGACGAAGCTCGGGGCGCTGATCGCCGAGATCATCACGGGCGAGGCGAGGCCCCTCGACGCCGCCGCGCCCCATGTGCCGCCCGCGCTGGTGAACGCCGTTCACGGCGCGCTGAAACCGCGCGATCTCCGGTACCCCACGATGCAGGCGTTCCTCGACGTGCTCATGCCGCTGCGAGGCATCGAGCCGCTGCCCGCGCCTCCTGGCGAGCTCGCCGAGCCGACCGTGGCGTATCCGCCCGGGCCCACGGTGCCCGGCATCGTACGCGCGGCCGCGGTCACCCCCTCGACGCCCGATGCGCCGGTCGAGCGCGCGTCCACGCCTTCGACGCCCGCGCCCGCGGTGGTGACCGTGGCGCCCGCGCCCTCGCGCTCATGGCGGGTCGCGGCCCTCGCGGCGGCCGTCGCGCTCGCGCTCA
>JBDHVF010000260.1:0-9614 GCA_039809605.1 Polyangiales bacterium
GCCGACACGCTGGTGTCGGCGACCGCGAGCGGCCCCGCCCTCGCGTGGATCGAGGCCGACCCGGGCGCCGGCTGCGACGGCACGCTCCTCGACGCCGAGCTCGTGCCCTCGACCCGAGGCGTCACCCTCGGCACCGAGTGGACCTTTCGCGCCAACCTCGCGGTGACCGGCTGCTACACCTCGCGCCGCGCCGACATCGACGCGCTCGCGTACGCGAACGACACCGTCGTCGAGCTCTACGCGCAGGGCGCGACGACCCCCGCGACGCGCGTGACGATCCAGCGCGGCCAGCGCGCGCGGCTCGTCACCGACGCCGAGCCCGGGCGCTACGTGCGCGTGGTCACGTCGCACCCCGCGCTCGTCGAGATGTCGCACGACGGCTTTCAGTTCGTCGTGCGCGCGCCGTCGATCACCACGTACGAGTGACGGCGCGCGGGCTTCACCGCGGCGCGAAGCGGTAGTCGGTGAAGTACGGGCCGCCGAGGCCCGCGTCGGTGTCGATGTAGAGCGCGCGCACCCCGGAGCCCGGCATGAGCTCGAAGAGCGGCGGCGCCACGCCCGGAACGGGGTTGGGGTTGCACGACGGGAGCAGCGAGTTGCCCTGCTTCGTGTGGTACACGGCGCCGGGCATCGGCACGAGGGCCGCGGCCGCGCGGAGCGTTCCTCCGCGGAAGTCGGGGCACGTGGTGAAGAGGTAGGTGTCGTCGTTGCCGGCGCCGCCGCAGGTGCCCGAGGCGTGGCTCGCGGGGGGCGCAGGAGGGATGAAGCCCGTGAGGCGCCCCGAGCGCGCCGCGGTGAGCGGCCTCGGGGGGTTGGTGCCGACGGGCGCGACGAGCCAGTCGCTACGAGCCGACGCCGGGAGGAACTGCACGTGGAGGTTGTAGCGCCCCGAGGTCGTTCCGCGGCCGGTGAGTTCGAGGTAGTAGGTGCCCGCGTCGAGCACGATCGCGAGCTGACCCGACTCGGCGCTGCACGCCGTGGCGCTGCACTGGAGGTTCGTCGCCGCGGCGCCGCAGCCGTTGCGAAGGTGCAGCACCACGGGGAAGCCCGACGTGAACGCGTCGGCGTAGAAGACCGAGCGCTCGCCGAGCGTGAAGCGATAGAACACGTCGGGCGCGTTGCGCGAGCTGGTGCTGCACGGGGGCGTGATGTCGTGCGCGGCCTGGGCGGTCGAGCCCGCGAAGGTGCGCTGCTGGCCGGTCGCGTACTCGGGCTTGATCTCGGTCGCGGCGTCGCAGCGGTCGTTGGGAGGAGCGCCGGTTCCGCAGAGCCTCGCGCTGCGCGAGGGGACGGCGCAGAGGTCGTCGATCGCGACGCCTGCGTAGAACGAGAGCGCCGTGGCGCAGTTGGGGGCGCTGCAGACCGAGCGCACGTTGCAGGTGCGTCCGTCGGTCGCGGGGCTGTAGTCGATCGTGTCGCGGGTGAGCGGCGGAAGGATCTGCGAGCCGATCTGGACGCCCGCGAGCGTGTAGCCGTCGCCCTCGTAGACGCCCGCGCCCGAGTCGCCGCCGAACACGTCGAGCGACGCGAGGAAGTAGTTCACGCGCGGGGCGGTCGGCGCCGAGGCGCAGTAGACGAGCGAGCCGTCGGTCCAGCGGCACACGTCGTCGTTGACGTTGCCCTCCATGTCGATCTTCGCGGGGATGCCGCTGGGAAAGCCCACCACCTTCACGTGCTGCCCCCGGTCGAGCGCGGCGGTCGTGCGTCGCACGGGCGCGGGCTGAAAGCGCGGCGCGGCGGAGCGATCGAGCCGCACGATCGCGTAGTCGGCCTCGCCCGCGTTGGAGTCTCCAGCGTGGAGCACGTCGATGTGCTGGCACCGGAAGATGTCGTCGGGCGTGATGGTCTGCCGCACGCCGGGCATCGCGTAGTAGTCATTGAACACGAAGCGGGTGCTGGCGCAGGTGGCGGCGCCCGTCGGGTCGCCCTCGGGCGCCATGCAGTGCCCGGCGGTGAGCACGAGGTCGTCGTCGATGAGCGTGCCCGAACAGTTCGCCGCCGCGATCTGGTCCGCGAAGGGCTCGCTGGGGCAGACGTGCTCCGCGACCGTCAGGGGAAAGCCGTTGTTGGCGAAGTACTCCCTCCCGTTGACCGTGTAGAAGAAGCCCTCGTTGATGAGGGCCACGGTGGCCTGCTCGGCGTAGCTCCGCATCCACGCGCTCTCGTGCGCGTAGACCTCCTTGCGGTCGTCGTTGCCCGAGACGAGCCCCTGCCCCGCGCGCTCGCCCTCCTCGGGCGACGCGACGCAGCCCGCGCACGCGACCAGCGCGAGCGCGGCCAGCGCGGTGATGTTCCGCTCGGCGTGCATGGTTCCGTTCCTCCTCGATGACGCGGCGCGAGAGCGCGTCGCGAGCGCCCCGCGTCGCAGCGCGCGTGCCACTCGAGGATCGCGCGCGCCGCGTCGAGGGGGCGCGCAGCGCGAGCGTCGCGCGTACGGCGAGGCGCAGGCCGGGCGCGTGACCGCGGCGTGCGCGCCGATCAGAACGACGCGGCGGTCTCCTGCGGCCAGAGGCAGACGCCCGCGTCGAGCTCGCAGCGCAGCGTGGCCGAGAAGTCGGCGCAGTCGCGCGCGGCGCGGCACTGGTAGCGGCAGAGCCCGTCGAAGCCGCACGCCTGCGGGGCGCGGCAGTCGGAGTGGTACTGGCAGAAATCGGGGTGGTCGTTCGGCACGCAGACGCGCCGGCCGTCCTGGTGCTGGTCGGCGCACTTCCAGCCCGCGACGCAGTCGTGGGCGTCGCGGCACGCGAGCCTGCAATGCCTCGCGGCGCACACCAGCGGGTCGGCGCAGTCGTCGTTGAAGACGCACTCCTCGCCCTGCTCGTGCCGCGCGGCGGTGCACGCCCCGAGGACCGAGGCGAGGATCACCGCGCGCAACCCCATTCGAAGCCCTTGCATCGGGGGGCGATCCTACGCGAGAACCCAGGGCCGAGGGATGCGCAATCAGGCCCCAGCCCGATGGATCGCGCTCGCGGCGCTCGCGCTCGCGGCGTGCACGGCGCGCCATCAGCAGGGCGACGAGTGCGTCTTCAACGGCGACTGCGCCGACCCGCTGGTGTGCGCCGCGAGGCGCTGCAGGCTCGCGTGCCGCACCGACCGCGACTGTCGCAACAACACGGTGTGCCGTCCGAGCGGAGAGCTGGGCGTGCGCGTGTGCCTCCCGCCCGAGGCGCCCTGGAGCTGCGCGGCGCACGAGGACTGCGACGCGCCCGACATCTGCGGGCCCACGCACCAGTGCCAGCGCCCCTGCCGCGTCGACTACGACTGCCGCTTCGTGTCCTTCGGCGCGCGCTGCGCCGAGGGGGTGTGCGAGGCCGCCGACGCGGCGACGCCCGACGACGCCGCGGCCGATGCGAAGGCCCCCGCCGACGCCGAGGCGCCCGACGCCGCCGACGCCTCGCGCGACGCGGTCGACCTCACCGACGCAGCGATCGACGACGGCGCGACGGCCGACGGCGCGGCGCTCGACGCGAGCGCAGACCGTGACGACGCGGGAGACGCCGCGACGCCGATGGACGCGACGGGTGGCGCCGACGCGACCGCGGACGCGACGGCCGACGCGCGCGCCGACGTCGGCACGCCGCCGACGTACAGCTTTCTCGACGTGCCCGCGTACGACGCGTCGCCCCCGGCGCGGCTGCGCGCGGTCTTCGCGCGCCAGCGGGTGTGCGCGATCCGCGACGACGGGCGGACCTTCTGCTGGGGGCCGAACCCCGCGAACTCGCTCGGCGTCGCGCCCGACGCGGGGGCCGTCGTGAGCGCGCCGACCGAGGTGCCCGCGCTCGCCGGCGCGGTGGAGGTGGCGTTGGGCTCGGACTGCACCTGCGCGCGCATGGGCGACGGCACGGTGCGCTGCGCGGGGCGCGGCGGCGCGGGGCAGCTCGGCAACGGCTCGACCGCCGACAGCGCGAGCTTCGTCGCGGTGCCCGGCATCACCGGCGCGACGGCGCTGCGCGCGGGCGACGAGCACTTCTGCGCGCTGCTCGGCGACGCGACGGTGCGCTGCTGGGGGTTCAACCTCTTCGGCCAGCTCGGCGACGGCTCCACGGGCAACCGCGCCACGCCGGTCTCGCCCCGAGGGCTCACGGGCGTGGCCGACCTCGCGCTCGGCCAGGGCCACTCGTGCGCGCGGCTCACCGACGGAACCGTGCGCTGCTGGGGCCTCAACAACAGCGGGCAGCTCGGCGTCGGCAGCGCCGCGGCCACCGTCATCACGCCGACGGCGGTCACGGGCCTCACCGGCGTGACGTACCTCTCGGTCGCGTACGACTCCTCGTGCGCGCTGCGGAGCGACGGCTCGGCGTGGTGCTGGGGCGCGAACACCCACCAGATGCTCGGCGACGGCACCTTCACCGCGCGCAACGCGCCCGTGCGCGTGATGAACGCGCCGCCCGACGCGCGCTCGGTCGAGGTCTCGGCGCTCGCCACGTGCTTCGTGCACGGCGCCGCGCGCAACGTGAGCTGCTTCGGCATGGAGCCCCTCGGCGACGGCCCCGCCTCGGGCGCGGGCTCGTCGGGGTCGCTCCGCATGGCGCGCGGGGTCGCCGACGTCGAGCGCCTCTCCGCGCGCTCGCACAACATCGGGCAGGCGCTCTACACGGCGCAGCGCCCCGACGGCACCGCGCTCCTCTGGGGCAACGTCGGCGAGGGCGTGTTCGGGCCGCGCGCGGTCTCGATCGGCGTGCCCATCGCGGTGGAGATCCCATGAGCCCCCGCACGCTCCTCCTCGCGCTCGCGCTCTCCGCGTGCACGTCGCTGCGCGGCCCCTCGGAGGAGTGCGTCTTCAACGGCGACTGCCGCGAGGGCCTCGTGTGCGCGGGGCGCCGCTGCCGCCTCACCTGCCGCGACGACCGCGACTGCGCCCGCGGCACCCGCTGCACCGGCAGCGGCGAGGGCAGGCGCGTGTGCATCCCCGACGAGGAGCCCGGCTACTGCCGCATGTCGAGCGAGTGCGCCGAGCGCGAGCTCTGCCAGTCGGGGCTCTGCCTCCGCGCGTGCATCCGGTCGGGCGACTGCGCGTCGTCGCAGTCGTGCAACTTCGGCCGCTGCGTGCCCTCGTGGATCGTCCCGCCGCCGGACGTCTCGCGCGCCGACGCGGTGTCGGACCTCGCCGTCGCCGACGTCACGGTCGACGCCGACGCCACGGTCGACGCCGACGCCACGGTCGACGCCGACGCCACGATCGATCACCCCGAGGCGCCCGCCGACGACGTCACCGACGTCACCGACGTCACCGACGTCACCGACGTCGCCGACGTCGCCGACGTCGCCGACGTCACCGATGCGAGCGACGTCGCCGACGTCGCCCCCGTCACGCACCGCATCGTGGAGCTCTGCGCCAGCGGCGACCGCACCTGCGCCCGCAGCGCCGCCGGGCGCGTGTGGTGCTGGGGGAGCAACGACGCGGGCGGCCTCGCGCAGCCGCTCTCGACGCCCTTCTCGACGCGGCCGCTCGTGGTCGAGGGCGCCGAGGGCGCGACGCTGCTCGCGTGCGGCGGCGCGAGCTTCACCGACCACTCGACGAAGGCCGGCCACGCGTGCGTCCGCTCGGCCGACGGGCGCGTCGCCTGCTGGGGCAACAACCGCTACACGCAGGCGGGCTGGGTCACCGACACCGCGGTCACCGCCGTGAGCACCGTGACGTTCCACTCGCTCGGCGAGGCCGTGGGCGCCTTCGCGCTCGGGCCGAAGGCGTCGCTGGCGATCACCGCGTCGGGCGCGCTGTGGGGCTGGGGCCTCGACGACGACGCGGTGCTGCTCTCGGGCGACGGGTCGTCGAGCTACCACCCGACGCCGGTGCGCTCGGCGCTGCGCGAGCCGGTGCGCCTCGTCGTGGTGGGCGACCGCCACGCGTGCGCCATCGGCACCTCGGGCAGGCTCTTCTGCGCGGGCTCCAACGTCGCGGGCGAGTTCGGCATCGACTACGCGCCCGACGCGGTCGTGCCCATCGAGGTCGACGCCGCGCGCGCCATCGCGCCCGACATCGTCTCGATGGTCGCGGGCACGACGGGCAACCTCCTGCAAGGAGGCTTCACCTGCGCCGCCACGCGCGACCGCGTCGTGCGGTGCACCGGCAACCTGCCGTTCCTCCCCGCGATGACGCGCGCGTTCACGCCCGTCGACGCGCTGCGCGGCGCGCTGCGGCTCTACAGCAACACCTTCCTCCAGGCGCCGGGCCGGGCCACGTACGTCTGCGCCCTGCGCGACGACCTCACGGTGCGCTGCCTCGACGGGCACTCGGCGTCGGCCCCGCCGCGCGACCTGCCCTTCACCGACGTGTTCGACCTCGCCCTCGGCGCCAACCACGTCTGCGCCCTGCGCGCCGACGGGGCCGTCGACTGCCTCGGAGACAACAACCTCGGCCAGCTCGGCGCGGGCGACACCACGGCCTCGGCCACGCCCCGCCGCGTGGAGTTCCCGCCGTGAAGCGCGCGGTGAGGTACGCGCTCGCGGCGATGCTGTGCGCGGCGAGCGGGGCGGGCGCGCAGCCCCGTCGGTCGAGCGCCGACGCCGAGGCGAGGGAGCACTTTCGCCGCGGCGTCGAGCGCACCGACGAGGGCCAGTTCGACGCCGCGATGGCCGAGTTCACCGCCGCGTACGAGCTCACGCGCGACCCGCGCATCCTCTACAACATCGCGGTCACGCACGAGGCGCGGGGCGACGCGGCGAGCGCGCTCCTCACGCTCGAGCGCTTCGCGCGCGAGGCGCCGCCGCGGGCCGTGCGCGCGCAGCAGGCCGACCTCGACGCCACCCGCGCGCGGCTCCTCACGCGCGTGGCGACGGTGGTCGTCGAGGTGAACGCGCCCGGCCTCGAGGTGCGCATCGACGGCGCGCCGGTGCCGCTCGGGCTCGCGCGCGCGGGCGTCCCCGTGAACCTCGGGCGGCGGCGCATCGCGCTCACCGCGCCGGGCTGGCAGCCCTACGAGCGCGTGGTCGACCTCGCGTCGGGCGCGCGCGAGGTGGTGCGCGACGGCATGCGGCGCATCACGTCGACGGTGGCCGTCGAGTGCGACGTGCCCGACGCCGAGGTGCTCGTCGACGGCGCGCGCGTCGCCACCACCCCCGTGGAGGCCCCCGTCACCGTGCCCGAAGGCCCTCACACCGTGGAGGTGCGCCGCGCCGGGTACACCACGTTCTCTCGCGCGATCGAGGCGCGCGGCGTGGGCGTGCGCGTGCGCGCAGAGCTCGCGTGGGCGCCGCTCGGGGCGTCCGACGGCGCGCGGCTCGTGGTGCGCGCGTCGGAGCCCGCCGTGGTCGCCTCGCTCGACGGCCATCGCATCGCGACCGACGGCAGCGAGCCGGTGCCTCCGGGGCGCCACCGATTGACGGTCTCGACCGAGCGCTTCATGCCGGCCGAGCGCGACGTGGTGCTGACGCCCGGCGCCACGCATGAAGAGCGGGTCGTGCTCGTGCCGACGCCCGCGTTCCGCGCGGAGTACATGGCCGACGCGGCGAGGGCGCGTCGCGCGGCCGACTGGATCTTCTGGCCAGGCCTCGCGCTCACGGTGGCGGGCGCGGCGTCGGTGGCGGCGGGCGTGGTGCTCATGCTCGACGCCGACGACCGCTACGACGCCGCCCACGCGCAGGCGCAGCGGTGCGACCAGACGGCCCTGTGCGACTCGCGAGCGTTCAACGCCGAGGCCACCGCCGCGGACAACGACGGCGTCCTCTACCGCGGCGTCGCCATCGCGGGCGGCGTGGCGGCGGCCGCGGGGATCGGCGGCATCGTCGTGGGCACGGTGCTGCACGCGCGCGCGCCACGGCTCGACCGCTTCCCCGCGGTGGCGCTCACGCCGACGGCGGGAGGCGCGTCGCTCGGGCTGTCGGGCTCGTTCTGATCGGTCACACCTTCGCGTCGCGGCAGAGCCGGTCGACGAGCGTGAGCACCGTCGGGATGCGATACGGCCCGTGCATCGCGCGCAACCTCTCTGCGGCCGCGTCGCGCGCCATGCCCGCGGCGGTGACCCACAGCGGCGTGGCGCTCGCCCCGCGCGAGACGGGCTCCGCGAAAGAGCCTTCTCCAAAGGGCTTCTTCGCGACGCCCACCACGGCCACGGCGCCGCCGAGCGAGTCGTAGAGGTGCGCCCCAAGGCCGCGACGGCCCAGCGCGTCGAGCCACACGTAGCCGTCGACGACGACGCACGCGAGCGGCGCGCGCACGCGCCCGAGCACCGCGAGCAGGCAGGGCAGCTCGCGCTTGTAGAAGGCGCCGGGCTCGTAGGGCTCCACGCGGTCGACGCGCGCCACGAGGCGCTCGGCGGGCTCGGCGTCGCCCCAGGCGCGCAGGAGCACGCACGCGGCGGCGGCGTGGTCGCTGCGGTAGTCGACGTCGACGCAGGCGATGACGGGGCTCATGGCGGGGGCGACGGGTGTAGCACCGCCGAGCGCGCCGAGCCCGCGCGGTCAGATCCGAGGGAGCTCCGCCGTCCAGGGGGCGCGACCCGCGCCGATGTGGTCGCGGAGGAGGCGAACGATGGGGAGGACGAAGCGCTGGATGTGTACGCGCTTGACGAAGGCTCGCGCCGACGCGACCGTCGCGGCCATGCGCTCCGCGGTGACGCCGTGAAGAACTCGACGCCTCCGGCTGGCGACGCCGCGCCGCGCGCCGACCCGCGCAAGCTCAAGCTGCTGGTCGACACGCTGCGCACGGGCGCGTTCACGTACGACGACCTCGCGGCCCTGCGCGACCTCGAGCTCTCGCGGCGCTCGCTCCAGGACTACCTCGAGAGGCACCTGCCCGCGGCGGGCTTCGAGCCCGTTCGCGGACGCACGGCGGGGCCGAAGCCGCGCGCCACCTTCACGCTCCCGCGCGGGGGTGACCTCGAGACCGACGGCGCCGTCAACCGCGCGGCGCTCGCGCTTGCGAGGGGCGTGCTCGCGGAGCTCTTTCCCATCGAGGGCACCGACCTCGACCGGCGCGCCGACACCTCTCGCGTGCTCTCGATCGCGAGCGGCGTGCCTCGCTTCGAGCTCCACCACATGCGCGCGCTCATGCGCTGGATCACCGCGGCCGAGCGAGACCGCCCCACGGCCGTGATGCTCCGCTACCGCGCCGCGCGCGACGACAGCGACATGATCGCCCCCGACGACGAGGTGCGCCCGAGGCTCGTGTGGCCGCTCGGGGTGATCCTCCGCGACGGGCGCAGGGTGTACCTCCCGGCGCTCGTCGAGCCCGCCGACTCGATGGCCGACCGGCGCATGTTCGCGCTGGAGCGCGTGGCCCGCGGCCCGAAGGACTGCGGCGTGATCCCGCTGCCCGACGCCGACTGCGTGCCGACGCGCTTTCTCGTCGAGGAGCGGCCTCGCCTGCGCGACCTCGTGCAGCCGTGGTTCGGCCTCGTGCGCCCCGACGCGCCCGAGGACCGCGTCGAGGTCCACGTGCGCTTCGACGTCCGTCAGGCTCCCTACGTACGCGGCCGTCGCTGGCACCCGCGGCAGCGCGAGACCGAGCTCTACGACGGAGGCGTCGAGCTGCGCTTCGGCCCCGTCGAGCTCCGCGAGGCCGTCGGCTGGTGCTCGCAGTGGATCGACGGCGTGACGGTGCTCGGCGACGCGAGGCTCCGCGAGGCGTACGAGCGCTCGCTCGAGACGCGGCTGCGCGTGCAGCGCTCCACGGA
>JBDHVF010000261.1:0-9611 GCA_039809605.1 Polyangiales bacterium
CGGCTCGGCGACGATCGACGCCGGCTCGGCGCGCGCGACCTGCCACGTGGCGCGGTCGATGAAGCCGCGCGCGAGCATGCGGTCGAGCACGTAGCCCCTGCGGGCCAGGGCGCGCGCGAGGTGGCGCCGCGGCTCGGTCGCGCTCGGCGCCTGCGGCACGCCCGCGAGCAGCGCGGCCTCGGCGACGGTCATCGTGGCCGCCGGGTGCCCGAAGTACGACTCGCACGCGCGCTCGACGCCCTCGATGCCGTCGCCGAAGGGCAGGCGGTTGAGGTACTGCTCGAGGATCTCGTCCTTCGAGAGCTGGCGCTCGAGCGAGAGGGCGCGCAGCGCCTCGAGGGGCTTCGACGCGAGCCCGTGGCGGCCGTAGACGCGCTTGACGAGCTGCTGCGTGATGGTCGACGCGCCCGAGCGCCGCCGCCAGGGCATGAGGTCCTGCGCGGCGGCGCGCGCGACGGCGCGCCAGTCGACGCCGCAGTGCGCGTGAAAGCCGCCGTCTTCGGTGGCGATCACCGCGGCGATGAGGTTCGGCGAGACGTCGGCGAGGCGCACCCACCGCCGGTCGGCGCCGTCGACGCGCGCGAGGCGCAGCGGGCGCCCGGTGCGGTCGGTGACCACCACGGCGTCGTCGGGGTGGGCGAGGCGCGCGCGGTCGATGAGGGCCCCCGAGGCCACGAGCGCGTGGCAGGCCAGCGCCGCCACCGCGCACGCGAGCGCGAGCGAGGCGGCGGCGCGGCGGGCGCGGGCGCTCACGGGTCGACCGTCAGCGTGGCGGCCGTGCTGCGCGCGAGCTGCGTGGGGTGGTAGATCGCCTCGAGCTGCGCCGGGGGCACGGTGAAGGTGCCCACGGTCGTGGCGCGGATGGCGTACGTGTACTCGCGCAGCCCCGACGCGCCCGTGTTGAAGTAGAGCGTGGTCCAGCCCCGCTGGAAGGCGCGGTGCGAGATCTGGTCGATCGAGCGCATGGCGTAGAAGCCGCGCGGGTCGATGGCGCCGTCGTCGGGGCCCCCGCCGAGCAGCGCGTTGAGCGACGCCTGCGGCGTGGTGGCGAAGCCCTGGTCGACCGCTTCGAAGCCCCCGCCCACCGGGTCGCGGATCACCACGAAGGGCGCGGTGTTGGCCTCGGAGTACACGAACAGCCGCACGCGCACGAGGTCGCCGAGGCGCACGTGCCCGTCGCTCGCGAGGGGCGCGCCGGCCTCGGTCTCGAACACCCGGTGCAGCGCCACGTCGCGCCCGCGGGCGATGGCGTCGGCGGGGCCGAGCGGCGTGGCCCAGCGGCCATCGAGGGCGTAGAAGGTCGGCGCGTCGGCGCGCACCTCGAGGCGGTGCGGGCGCGACCCGAGCGTGCGCACGGGCAGGACGTAGCGCGCGCCCTGGGCGGTGCGCACCGTGGGGGGCGTCGGGCGCCCGTCGACGAGCACGTCGGCGTCGAGGGCGCGGCCCTCTTGAAAGCGCCGCGCGTACGACGCGAGGCCCGCGAGGGCGTACGCGGTCTCGTGCGTCGAGCCCCACGAGGCGCCGTCGTGGCCCGTGCGCAGGCGCAAGAGCGTCGCCGCCAGCTCGCGCGCGCCGCGCAGCTCCCCGGCGCCCGACGCCACGGCCTCGAGCAGGGCCCCCGCGGTGCGCGCCGAGCTCGCGTACCAGCGCAGCCCCGTGGCGTCGCGGAAGGTCGACGGCGTGAGCGCCCCCACGCGCCGCAGCGCCGCCGCGAGGAGCGTGTCGCGCCGCGTGTCGCCCGCGTCCATCGCCATGGCGAGCTGCGCGAGGCCGTAGGGCGTGAGGCTGTCGCGGGCGTCGTAGAGGGCCGTGACGCGCTGGCCGTTCGACCGGTGCGCCTCGGCGAGCACGCGCAGCGCGAAGGCGAGCTCGTCGTTCCACCCCGACGAGCCGTCGTTGAAGGCGCCGTAGTTCACGGCCATGGCGAGGTACGCCGCGGCGCGGTCGCGCGACCCCTCGGGCAGCGCGAAGCCCGCGCGCTCGGCCGCGAGCATGGCGTGCAGCGCCCAGGCCGAGAGGTACGGGTGCGTCTCGTCGGTGGGCGTCCAGGCGCCGAAGCCGCCGCTGGAGTTCTGCAGCGCCGCGAGGCTCGCGAGGGCCGACTCGGCCCGCTGGCGCACCTCGCGGGTCGACCAGCGCGCGGGGCGCAGGCCCACGTCGAGCGCCGCGAGCGAGGCCCACCCGAGCACCGCCGACGCGTGCGCCTCGGCGCCGCCCCACGGGGCGTCGAGCAGGTCTTCCATGGCGCCGTCGACGCCCACGAAGGGGTGTGTCGCGAGGGTGAGCGTGACGGCGCCCTGGGCGGGCGCGAGGTCGTCGGGCAGGTCGAGGGTGAGCGCGCGGTCGCGCTGCACCGCGCCCACGGCGCCCGCGCGGCTCCAGCGCACGCGCGGAGACACGGGGATGCGCGACGCGGCGCGGTCCGACGAACCGCCCGCGGTGACCTCGAAGGCCACGTCGACGGCGTCGCCGCGGGCCTCGAGGGCCTCGCTCACGCGCACCTCGGCGCCGGCCTCGAGGTGCACGGCGCGGGCGGCGCCGCGGCGGCCGTCGACCACGGGGGTCACGGTCGCGTCGACGGCGGTCTGCTCGGTGTTGTGTAGAAAGGCCGCGGCGTCGAAGCGGTCTCCCTCGGTGAGCGCGCGCGGGAACGACGGGCGCAGCACCACGGGGCGGCTCGCGGTGACGGTGGCCGACGCGGCGCCCGAGCGCATGCCGGCGTCGACGGCCACGGCCATCACCCGGTACTGGGTGTTGCGCGAGGGCACGTGCAGCGTGGCGTGTGCGTGGCCGCGCGCGTCGGTGGTCACGTGCGGCAGCCAGAGGGGCGTGGGGTCGAAGACCTCGCGGTCGTCGCGCAGCGCGCGCTCGCCCTCCTCGCCGCCGTCGCCGCTCGCGCCGGGCAGCGCGGGGAAGTCCACGCGCGACACGAGCTGCCGGCGGATGTCTTCGAGCGCGAACTGCGCGCCGCGCCGCGGCAGGAGCCCGCTCGTCGGGTCGGGCGCGGTGTAGCCCGTGAGACGCAGCGTGCCCTCGTCGACGGCGTAGAGCGCGAGCTCGGCCGACACGGGGCGCCCGCTCGCGTCGCGCACGTCGACGTCGACGGCCACGTCGGTGTCGGGGCGCACCTGCGCGGCGCCCACGGCGAGCTGCACCGCGAGGGGCGCGGCCTGCGGGCGCACGCCGATCTCGGTCGCGCCCCAGCGCAGGTCGGGCGACTGGAGGTCGAACTCGCCCGTCGCCCGCACGGGGCCGGTGCGCGGGCGCACGAGCGTCACCGTGACGAACGCGTTGGGCACCATCTCGCGCGTCACGGGGAGGTCCATGGTGACGCCGCCGGCCTGCACGCGGCGGCGCTCGGTGTAGAGCGCGCCCTCGCGCTGCACGCTCACCAGCGCCTCGGCCTCGGGCCACGGGCACTCGAACGCGATGCGGAACCGCTCGCCCACGAACCAGTTGGCGCGCGACGGCGTGACCTGGATGGGCGCGCCCGGCGGGTCGCGGTCGGGGTGCTCGCCCGGCCCCGCGACGTAGAGCCTGCGCGACGCGACGCTGCGGCGGCCGCGCTCGTCGACGGTCACGGCCTCGAGCACGTAGGTGCCGGGGCGGTCGGGCGTCCACGAGCAGCGCGCGGGCTCGACCGACGACGTGAGCGCGCAGGTGTGCGCCACCTGGCGGTCGTGGTCGCGCCGCGCCTGCCACGCGCCGGCCTCGCCGGCCCCGTCGTCGGCGCCGTGCTCCTGCCACTCCCAGTACGAGTGCCACCCCTCGCGGAGGATGCGCGCCTGCACGGGCCTGCCCGCCACGGGAACGCCCCCGTGGTCGATCACGACCGCGTCGAGGTCGAGGGCCACGCCGCGCTCGACCCACGCGGGGCCCTTGCGCACGCCCACCTCGTAGCTCGCGGGGTAGACCGTCACCGAGCGCCACGCGCTCGTCTCCTGGCCCGACGCGTCGCGCACGACGACCTCGACGGTGGCCTTCTCGCGCTGCGACGAGCTCAGCGACACGCGCGAGGTGAAGGCCCCAGCGCCCTGCGCGTCGAGCGTGAGCTCGCCCGAGTCGGCCGTGCCCTCGCGCGCCACCGCGTCGACGGCCGAGAAGGTGAACGGGTCCCAGCGCACGGGGTAGGTGGCCGCGCCGTCGCGCAGGAGCGTCCATCGCGCGGTGGTGTTGGCCGTCGGCGCGCCGAAGAGGTACGCGCCGCGCACCAGCGCGCGCAGCGCGTCGCCCTGCGCGAGGGGCTCCGACGGCAGCTCGAGGTCGACGCGCACCGTCGGCTGGCGGAACTCGCCCACGCGCACCGTCGCCGAGCCGATCATCACGGGCCCCTGCGCGGGCGCGGCGCCCGAACGAGCGCTCGCGCGGCGCCGCGGCGGGTCGTGCCACACGGCCACGGTGTACTCGCCGAGCATCGCCGACGCGGGCAGGGTGAATTCGGCGTCGACGGAGCCGAACGCGTTGAGCGCGACGCGCCTCGTCGCCACGTCGCCGTCGGGGCCCGAGAGCACCACGCGCACGCTCCCGCGGCGCACGGCCTCGGCGGCGTCGCCGCGGACCATGCGCACGACGGCCTTGGCGTGCAGCGACTCGCCGGGGCGGTAGGCGCCGCGGTCGGTCCACACGCTCGCCACGGGCGCGTCGGGGTTGCGCGGCGCGGCCGTCTCCGAGAGGCCGAGCGTCGAGGGCGTGGCCGCCTGCGAGGGGTCGAGCACCAGCACCGCGCGGTCGCCCGCCTTCGCGACGCGCACGGCGTGGCGGCCGCCGAGCGCGCCGTTGGGGAGCGGCACCCACGCGAGGCCCTGCGCGTCGGTGCGCCCGGTGCCGACCGTCTGCGCGTCGCGGTCGGCCACCGTCACCTCGGCGCCCTCGACGGGCTCGGCGCTGCGGATCGACGTCGCCCACACGAGCACGCCCTGCGGCAGCGCCGTGGCCGTGACGCCGAGGTCGGTGGCCTGCATGAACACCGGCGCGGGCGCGGGCTCCTCGTCGCCCGCGTCGGCATCGAACGAGACCAGCGCCACGGCGCTCGCGCGGCCCGACGGCGGGTCGAGCCACGCGAAGCGCCCGCGGCCCCAGTGGTTCGCGCGCGACGCGGGGGTGAGCGGCTGAATGGGCGAGGCGCTCCACGCGAGGCCGCCCGCGGTGCGCGAGACCTCGGGCGTGAGGAGCGCGGCGCGGAGCTCGCCGCCGGGCGCGACGGCCGCGTACCAGACCTGTCCGCGGTCGACGTGCACCGCGGCGAAGGGCAGGTCGACGCGGTCGGCGCGCTCGAACGTGAGCCTCCCCGTGGCGGTCTGCACCTCGGGGTCGCGCCCCTGGCTGCGCACGGCGAGGGGACCTGGCACGCCGAGCGCGTGCCCCTCGCGGTCTTGGATGGCGCCGAGGCGCACCTCGTAGACCTGGCCGGGCTCCCACTCGCCCGTGAGGGTGAGCTCGTTGTTCGAGGCCGTCACGCGCAGCGCGGGCACGGCGGGGGTGACCGTCACGGCGCCGGGCGCGAGGGGCGTGGCGATGGGGTTGGTGGCCCAGAGGCGCAGCGTGTCTTCGATGTCGACGATGCGACCGGGCGACTGCTGGTACTCGCACGACGCGGCCTCGGTCGCGCCCTCGGGGCAGTCGATGCCCTCGAAGCGCGGGCGCGGCGTGAGCTCGAAGGTCACCACGCCGGGCGTCTCGCTCGACTCCCAGGTCGAGTAGATCGCGGGCATGAGCGCGACGGCGACGCGGGAGCCCGGGTCGAGCTCGCGGCCGAGGGCGACGTTGACGAGCGTGCGCCCGCGGTCGTCGGTGGCGCCCGGCGCGAGGGTGAAGGGCACGGGCCGCTGGCCGCCGCCCACCTCGTAGACCATCATCTGCGAGGGCAGCGCGGCGAGGTCGACGGGCCCGCGGAAGTAGAGCTTCAGCGGTTCTCCCGGGAGCACGCGGCGGTTCTCGCCCGAGAGGTCGACCTGCGTGCCGCCCGCGAACACGATGGTGCGCGGCGTGACCTCGTCGAGCGACTCGCCCGCGAGCGAGCGCAGCGCGTCGTCGAGGGTGAGGGTCGACTCGTGCGGCGCGTTCCACATCGACACGTCGGGCTCGAACTGAATGGAGCTCCGGGTGATCCATCGCGCGGTGCCGCGCACGGCGGGCGAGAAGCGCAGCGGGGAGTGCGCGAGGGGGCGGCCCGTCTCCGAGGCGCGCACCATCGGGCGGTTGAAACGCACGTAGAGCGAGGCGCCGCGCGTGATTCGGTGCGCGCCCTCGGCGGGCTCGATCATCGCGAGGCGGTCGGGCTCGTCGGCCGCGAGCAGCGGCGCGAGCGGCGTCGCGGGCGGCAGATCGGGCAGCGCGCCGGGGAAGGTCGACGGCGTGCGCAGCAGCGACGCGGGCACGTCGTCGAGCGTGGGCGCCTTGCGCGCGAAGAAGCGTGGGAGCAGCAGCGCGCCGCCCGCGATCGCGATCACCGCCGCGAGCGCGCCGCGGGGGATGCGACGGGGCCTGGGCGCGGGCGACGCGGCGTCGCCCTCGGGGCGCGGCCGGTAGGGCGTGGACTCGTGGCTGGAGGAGGGGTCTTGATCGCTCATCGGGCGCGCTCCGAGCAAGGGCAGGGCCGCTACGAAAACGCCGCGGGGGAAGGCGGTTGCCTCCCCACGGACGGCGGGCGCGTGACACGGGAGGTGTGGCCCCCCACACACGTCTCAGGGCCGGCGAGGATGCACCACCGTCGGTCGACGGGGAAGGCGCGTCCGGGCGATAGTCCCGCGGGTGATGCGAGCGCGCGAGGCCCTGGTCGTCGTCGACCTGGGCTACGGAGACCAGGGCAAGGGCAGCGTGACCGACCACCTCGTGCGCGACCGCGAGGCGCACACGGTGGTGCGCTACAACGGCGGCGCGCAGGCGGGGCACAACGTGGTCACGCCCGACGGGCGGCACCACACGTTCGCGCAGTTCGGCGCCGGGAGCTTCGTGCCCGGCGTCGAGACGTTCGTCTCGCGCCACGTGGCGATCCAGCCGTGGGCGATGGTGGTCGAGGCCGAGCACCTCGCGCGCGCGGGCGTCGGCGACGCGTTCGAGCGCACGGCGATCGACGGCGGCGCGCCGGTCATCACCCCCTTTCACCGCGCGGCCAACCGGCTGCGCGAGCGCGCCCGCGGAGCCCGCCGCCACGGGAGCTGCGGCGTGGGCGTGGGCGAGGCGGTCTCGGACGCGCGCGCCCTCGACGAAGGCGACGTCGTGCGCGCGAGGGACCTCTTCGACCGCGCGGCGATGGAGGTGAAGTTCGAGCGCGTGCGGGCGCGCAAGCGCGCCGAGCTCGCGGAGGAGATCCGCGCGCTACGCGACGACGCGGGCGCTCGCGACGACCTCGAGTGCTTCGAAGACCGCGACGTGGGCCGCGCGTACCTCCACGCGCTCGACGCGTTCCGTCGGCGCGCGCGCGTCGCGGGCGAGCGCCACCTGCGGGATGTCTTGCGCAGGCCGGGCGCGGTGGTGTTCGAGGGCGCGCAGGGCGTGCTGCTCGACGAGTGGCGCGGCTTTCACCCCTACACCACGTGGAGCACCTGCACCGACGAGAACGCCGCGTCGCTGCTCGCGGAGCACGGCTTCGACGGGCCCTCGCTGCACCTCGGCGTGGTGCGCGCGTACGCGACGCGCCACGGCGCGGGCCCGCTCGTCACCGAAGACCCTGACCTCACCGCGCGCCTGCCCGACCCCCACAACGGCGAGCACCCGTGGCAGGGGCGCTTTCGCGTGGGGTGGGCCGACGCCGTCGCCACGCGCTACGCGATGCGCGCGTGCGGCCGCATCGACGCCCTGGCCGTGACCTGCCTCGACCGCCTGCGCGACGTCGCCGCGTGGAGGCTCGCCACCCGCTACGCCGTCGACGGCCACGAGCTCCATGACCTCGAACCCGGCCCGCGCGGCGACCTCGCTGCGCAGTCGGCGCTCACCGACCTCGTCTCGCGCGCCACGCCCCTCTACGAGATCACCACGCGCGAGGCAGACCCCTACGCGCACCTCGACGCGCTGGCCTCACACACCGCGCGCGTCGCGCTGATCTCCTTCGGCCCGACGACGCTCGACAAGCGCTGGCTCGATCGACCCGCGCCCATCGGCTGAAAAGCCCGCGACCGTACGCCGGGGGCTCGTGCGGCGCGCCGCCCCCATGATCGATCGCATTCTGCGAGGTGATCGTTGCTTGTGAGCGCTCCCCCTGCGCGATGTGTGTCGAGTAGACTCACCCACGGTCTTGCAACCCTCATGAGCCGATCTACGAAGGCCGAGCGTCGACGACGACAGAACCGCGAAGCGCCCTCGCGGCCGCCCGCGCCCGTGGCGAGGCCTTCGCCAGAGCCCGTGGTGGTCGAGCGCGAGGCGCAGCGCTCTCGCGGCGCGTTCTTCGTGTCGGGGGCGCTCGTGCTGCTGGTGCTCGGCGTGGTGATCGCGCGGTCGTCGCGCGCGCCCGACCTCGCGCCGTCGCGGCCCGTGCGCGAGCGAGCCGCGCGCGTCGCGCCGCGCGCCTCCGAGGGGCCCGCGTGGCCCGGCGAGGTCGAGGCGCACGAGGTCGAGCTCCTGCTGCCCGCGAGCTACGTGTCGGAGTCGGAGTGCGTGCTCGCGCAGGAGCCATGGGTCTTCAGGGGCCGCGCGCTCGACGCGGTGCTGTCGCTCGCGCGCGGGGCGGGGGTGGCGCCGGCGCAGGTCGAGCGCATGCGCGCGCTCGCGCGGTGCGACGCGAGCGGGTGCGTGGTGACGCCCGACGCGGCCCTCATCGAGTCGATGGGCCGCGAGTCGCGCAGCGCGCTCTACGGCGAGCTCGCGCGCCACCGCGAGAACCGCCTGCACGCGCTCGCCGCGATGCGCCCGCAGTCGCTCGGCCCGTGGACCGCGATGCCCCACGTCTCGCCGCGCGTGCGCGAGCTCGTCGGGCGCGCCACGTGGGTCTACCACGGCTACTTCGCGTTCTCGGACCTCTCGTGGCTGTGCACGCAGCTCTCGCCCGCCGAGCGCCTCGAGGCCGTCACCACGATCTACTCGCGTTACACGCTCGACGCCTCGGTGCGCGTGCCCGCGTCGGGTGACCTCGAACCCATGGTGCGCTACTGGGCGCCCGGCGCCGGCGAAGACGAGGCGCGCCGGCTCCTCGCGGGCGCGCGCGGCGGCTCGGTGCCCGTGGCCTCGCTCCTGCCCGCGATGGCGCGCACGCGCATGGGGCGCTACCCCGCGCAGGGCGACCCCGAGCACGACTGCTACTGGTCGTCGACGCGCTTCTTCGGCGCCGCGACGCCCACCGAGAGCGTGCCGGACGTCGCGCGCGCCGACGAGTACCTCCAGAGCGCCTACCGCGAGGTCGAGGGCGACGACCGCCGCCTCGGCGACCTCTACGTGTTCTTCGGCCCCGCGGGCAACCTCGTGCACATGGCGAACCTCGTCGCGGGCGACATCCTCTTCACGAAGAACGGCCGCTCGCACACGCGCCCGTGGACCCTCATGCGCCTCGCGCACGTGCGAGACATCTTCCCGTTCACCACCCTGCGCGTCTACCGCAGGCGGTGATACCAACTTCACGTCAAGTTTGCCGCTTTCGCGTGTGCGACGTGTCCCCCCTACCCAACGCTGTCGCGCACCTC
>JBDHVF010000262.1:0-9584 GCA_039809605.1 Polyangiales bacterium
GGTGGAGGTGCGCGCTGCGACCGGGCTCGACGCGGGTGCCCTGGCCCGCGCGCACCACGGACTCGCCCGCGAGAGAGCGCACGCGCATGCGCCCGCGGTGCACCGACACGCGCGTGACGCGCCCGCCGAGGGCCGCGCTCACCACCCCGTCGCCGCACCCGAGGAACACCGTGGCCGACGCCGTCGCGAGCGCGAAGGCCCGCGCGCAGCCGGGCGGCGAGGCGACGCGCGCGCCGCCCGACTCGAGCGTCGTGGCCGTCGACGCGGGGTCGTTCGAGCGCGGTGCGGGGGAGGCGAACGCGGTGAGCCGGGTGTTGGGCAGGAGCGAGAGGGACGTCCCGTTGGGGAGCGTGAGGCGCGCGGTGCCTCCGTCGCCGACGCGGATCTGCGCGCCGCGTGGGAGGAGGTCGCCCGCCCGCGCTGGGCGCGCGCCGTGGGAGGTGACGACCTCGACGGGGCCGTGGGCGCTCGCGACCTCGACGCCGCGCAGCTCGGCGCGTGCCGCGGCGGGCATGGCGTCGAGGGGCGCGACGCGCGTGGCCTGCGCGAGCGACTCTGGGGCGACGGCGGAGAGGGCGAGGGTGAGGGCGAGGGCAGACTTCGTGGGCATCGCAGCGCCTCCAGCGCGTTGGGGGCCGTCGACGGCTCCCGCAATGGCTCAACGGCGCGAGCGGAAATGATCTACAGGCGCGAAAAGGTGCGACACTCCCCGCCCCTTCACCGTGACCATCGACGAACGCCTCGACGACCCCGGATACACCCCCTCGATCAAGCACGCGCCCCGGCTCGTCGAGCTGCTCGCGGGCGACGAGGCCCTCGCCGCGAAGGCCGCGCGCGCGCTCGTGAAGCTCGGCGACGCCGTGGTCGACCGGCTCCTCGCGGCGTTCGAGACGGCGACGCCGCCGCTTCGGGGCAGGCTCGTCGACGTGCTGTCGGACCTCTCGAGGGCCGGCGCGCGCGCCGAGGCGCTGCGGGCGTTTCTCGTGGGCGCGCTCGACGACGCCGACGCGAAGACCCGCCGCAACGCGGTCATCGCGCTCGCCCACCACGAGTCTCCCGAGGTCGAGCGCGCGCTGCTCTCGTACTGGCGCCGCGAGGAGCGCCCCGACCACCGCCGCTCGGTGGCCCGCTCGCTCGCGCGCGTGGGCGGCGACGCGTCGCTGGCGCTCCTGCGGTGGGCTCAGGTCGACGACCCCGACCTGGCGCGCGCGTGCCGCGAGGCCGTGCTCGCGCTCGAGCGCAGGGCCGTGCGCGAGGGCGAATCGGTCATCGACGGAGCGGCGAAGCCCCGCCGCGACGTGGCGCTCGTGGCCCACTGCCGCAAGGGCGTCGAGCCGCTCTGCGCGGCCGAGTTCGACGCGTCGTGGAGGCCCCGCGTCGTGGGCCCCGGCCGCGTCGAGGTGGCGCTCGGCCGCCCGCTCGCCGACGTCTTTCGCGCGCGCACCATGACCTGGATGGGCTTCGAGCTCACGCCGCGCCCGCTCGAAGGGCGCGACGTGGCCGAGGCGCTCGCCGAGGTCATCACCTCGGACGAGGCGCTCGACGTGTTGCGCGCGTTCACGAAGGGCGCGCTGCGCTACCGCGTCGAGTGGGCGGGCGCGGGCCACCGCCGCGGCGCGACGGCGCGCGTGGTCGAGCGCGTCTCGCGCAAGAAGCCCTTCCTCGTGAACGACCCGCGCGAGAGCACCTGGGAGGTCGTCGCCCTCGAGCGCAACGGACAGCTCCTCGTCGAGCTCGTCCCCAGGCGCCTCGACGACCCGCGCTTCGCCTACCGCGTCGCCGAGGTGCCCGCGGCCTCGCACCCGACGCTCGCCGCGGCGCTCGTGCGCGTCGCCGGCGCGCGCGACCACGACGTCGCCTGGGACCCCTTCGTCGGCTCGGGCCTGGAGCTCTGCGAGCGCGGCCTCGCGGGCCCCTACGCGAAGCTCCTCGGCCGCGACCTCGACCCCCGCGCCGTCGACGCCGCGCGCGCCAACCTCACGGCGGCGAAGCTCGCGCGCTTCGAGGTCACGCAGGGCGACGCGTTCGATGAGCCCCCGCGCGGCGTGACGCTCGTCGTCACCAACCCCCCGCTCGGCCACCGCGTGGGGTTCGGCGAGAACGTGAGCGAGACGCTCGAGCGCTTCGTCGGCCACGCGGCGCGCTCGCTCGTACGCGGGGGGCGGCTGGTCTGGGTGTCGCCGATCCCCGTGCGCACCGTCGCGGCGGCGAAGGCCGCGGGGCTCGCGGTCGCGTACCGCCAGCGCGTGGCGCTGCCCGGCTTCGACACCGAGATCCAGCGCTACGACAAGCCGTAGGGGCCGCGTTCTCGGCTATCCTCGCGCGCGTGAACGACTCCCCACCCCTCGGCTTCGACGCTCCGCTCACGCTGCCTTGCGGCGCGCGCATCAAGAACAGGTTCTTCAAGTCGGCGATGAGCGAGCAGCTCGGGGGCCGCGCGAACGAGCCCGGCGAGGGACTCGCGCGGGTGTTCCGCACCTGGGCCGATGGGGGCGTCGGCCTCCAGGTCACGGGCAACGTGATGATCGACCGCGCCGCGCTCGGCGAGCCCGCCAACGTGGCGCTCGACCGCGAGAGCGACCTCGCGCCCTTCACTCGCTGGGCCGACGCGGGCAGCGCCAACGGCGCCGCCGTCTGGATGCAGCTCAACCACCCCGGCAAGCAGTCGCCGAGCTTTCTCGTCAAGCAGCCCGTGGCGCCCTCGGCGGTGCCGCTCGGCGGAGGGCTCGAGCGCGCGTTCAACCCGCCTCGCGCGCTCACCGAGGGCGAGATCGAGGCGATCGTCGAGCGCTTCGGCGACGCCGCCGCGCTCGCGAAGAAGACCGGCTTCATGGGCGTGCAGATCCACGGCGCGCACGGGTACCTGGTGAGCCAGTTCCTCTCGCCCCACCACAACCGGCGCACCGACGCGTGGGGCGGCGACCCCGAGCGGCGCATGCGCTTCGCGCTCGAGGTCTACCGCGCCATCCGCGCGCGCGTGGGCGCTGACTTCCCCGTGGGCATCAAGCTCAACTCCGCGGACTTTCAGCGCGGAGGCTTCACCGAAGACGAGTCGATGGCCGTCGTCGACGCGCTCTCGGACGAGGGCGTCGACCTCATCGAGGTCTCGGGCGGCACCTACGAGGCGCCCGCGATGACGGGCGCGTCGCAGCGCGAGAGCACGCGCCGCCGCGAGGCGTACTTCCTCGAGTACGCCGAGAAGGTGCGCGCCCGCACGAAGGCGCCGCTGGTGGTGACCGGGGGCTTTCGCACCGGACCCGCGATGCTCGCCGCGCTCGCGAGCGGCGCCACCGACATGATCGGCATGGCGCGCCCCCTCGCGGTGCGGCCCGACTTCCCCAACCGCCTCCTGGCGAACGTGAACGAGGCCGTCGACATCCGGCGCAGGAGCACGGGCGTGAAGCTCGTGGACCGCCTCGCCTCGCTCGACGTGACCTGGTACGAGGCGCAGATCGAGCGGCTCTCTCGCGGCGCGGCCCCGCGCGACGACCTGGGCGAGTGGAGCGCGCTCCTGCTCATGCTCCGTCGCGCAGGCGTGTACGCGCTGCGCCCGCGGCGGGCGTCGTAGCGGCCGAAATGCGCCCACCCGGTGGCCGAATTCGGCCACGTCGCGGGCGCCCGTGAGATTGACCGCCGCGGCGCGCGGTCGGTATTCGTGCCCCTCGTGAGCGAAGACATCACCACCGACGTGCTCGTCGTCGGGGCAGGGCCCACCGGGATGGTGGCCGCCCTCTGCCTCGACCGACTGGGCATCCGCACGCTGCTGGCAGAGCGCCGCGCCGCGCTCCACGTCCACCCGAAGGCGCACGAGCTCTCGGGGCGCTCCGTCGAGATCCTCACCGGGCTCGGCATCCCCGCGGGCGAGCTCGCCGAGCACGCCTCCCCTTTCGAAGAGGGCGCGCGCATCCTCTTCTGCGACACGCTCGGCAAGGAGTTCGGCTGCATCGACCTCGCCGAGGGAGCGGGCGCCGAGAAGTACCGCTCGCAGGTCGCCTCGGCCCACCCCTTCCTCAACATCTCGCAGGTCGCGGTCGAGTCGCTCCTGCGCGACCGCGTGGCGCGCGCGCGGCACGTCGACCTGCGGGCGGGCCTCCAGTGGCAGTCGATCGAGCAGGCGGGCGACGGCGCGGCCTGCGCGCTCGTCGACGCCGACGGCCGCGAGCTCCGCGTGCGCAGCCGCTACGTGATCTTCGCCGACGGCGCGCAGAGCCGCGGGCGCGCGGCGCTCGGCGTGGCGATGGTCGGACCCGAGAAGCTCCGCGACTTCGTCAGCGCGTACTTCGAAGCCGACCTGAGCGGCGTCGTGCGCACGCGCGGCAAGCTCTACTTCCTCTTCCACCCCTCGTCGCCGGGGAGCGTGCTCATCGCCCACCGCATCGAGAAGCGCTGGGTGTTCCACGTGCAGGTGATGGCGCCCTACGAGAAGGTCGAGGACTTCACCGAGGCCGTGATGCGCGAGCGCATCCACGCCGTGATCGGCCGCGACGACGTGCCCATCGAGGTCCGCTCGATCAGCCCGTGGCAGATGTCCGCGCAGGTGGCCGAGCGCTTCCGCGTGGGCGGGGCCTTCCTCGCGGGCGACGCCGCGCACCGCTTCCCGCCGACGGGCGGCCTGGGCATGAACTCGGGCATCGCCGACGCGCACAACCTCTGCTGGAAGCTCGCCGCGGTGCTCCGCGGGCGCGCGCCCGACTCGCTGCTCGACACCTACGAGGCCGAGCGGCGGCCGGTGGTCCAGCGCAACTGCGACGAGAGCCGCGCCAACTTCGACCGCATGGCCGACATCGCGCTGGCCTTCGGCATCGACCCGCGCGGCGTCGAGTGGCTGAGCGAGGCGATGAGCAGCGCGCCGATGCGCTCGCTCCCGGCCTCGGGCCAGCGGCTTTTGCGACGGCAGGTCGAGCGCCTCGGCGCCTCGCTCCTCGCCCGCTTCGACACCGACCCCGCCGTGCGCGAGCGGGTGCTCCACGCGATCGCCGCGCAGCGCGAGCACTTCGACCGCATCGGCCTCGACCTCGGGTACGGCTACGAGCGCGGCGCGAGGCTCGCGGAGGGCGACGGGTCGCCGCCCGAGGAGCACGCGGTCTCGACGTACGTGCCGACGACGCGCCCGGGGCATCGCCTGCCGCACGTCTGGCTCGACGCCAACCGTCGCTCGCGTTCGACCCACGACCTCGTCGACTACCGCTGGTCGACGTTGATCGCGGGCGACCGCGTGGGCGGCGACGTCGCGGCGCTGTCGGCGTCGGCGGGCGAGGGCGACCTGCAGTTCGTCTCGCTCGACGCCGCGGGCGTCCCCCTCGCGTGGCGCGCGGCGGCGCACGGCAGCCTGGAGATCGAGCGCGACGGCGCGCTCCTCGTACGGCCCGACGGGCACGTGGCGTGGCGCCAGCGGCGCGGCGTGGTGCTCTCCCGCGCGCTCGTCGACTCGATCCTCGAGGAGGCCTACCGATGAGCGCAAACACCGAGCGCGCCCCGCGGGCGGCGAGCGTGCTGCTCACCGTCGGCACGCTGGCGTTCTTCGGGCCCATCGCGCGGGACTTCAACCCCTCGCACCTCCTGAACCCCACGTGGGTGGGTCACGCGCGCGTGCACGTGATGTGGCTGATGTGCTTCAGCCTCTACTCGGGCATCGCGAACCTCTACCTCGTGTGGGCCAGAAAGAGCCGCGACGCCCATCTGGTCGCGCTCGCGTGGCAGTCGGCGGGCGCGCTCGGGTTCTGGACCGCGGGCCTCGCCGCGCCGCTCTACGGCGGCGTGACGTCGGTCGAGGGAACGCACGTGCACGTGCTCGGCATCGAGGAGAGCACGGCGTTCTTCGCGGTGATCACGGCGGTGATCGTCGCGGCGGCGGTCTCGCTCGCGCGGCCCGCCCGAGGCGAATCGAAGGCTACTGCGCCGAGCGCCTGACGATCACGTTGAGCGTGCCGCTGTTGTCGGTGAAGTTGCCCGCGGGCGGCGCGTCGTTGGCCGCGAGCCAGAGCTGGCCCGCGCCCGCGACCTGCGTCGGACCGATGCCGATGGGGAACCAGTGCGTGCCGTCGAACGACCCGACGAGCGCGCCCATCGGCGCCGAGGGCAGGAGCGCGCCGGCCTCGAAGCGTTGCGCCTCGTGCGTCCCCTCGGGGCCGAACATGCCGTACGGGCCGCCGACGCTCCACACGCCGTTGGCTTGAATCACCGCGGAGGTGCCCGGCGGGATCGTGATCGAGCTCGGCCCCGTGGGCAGGGTCGCCGCGTCGACGGTCGTCGTCTCCATCGGGCCGGTGGCGCCGCCGTACGCGGGCCTCCCCGTGACGACACAGCCCCCGAGGGAGCACGTGACGGCGGCGACGATGAGGGACGAAGCGAAGCGGGCGAGGGTCGTCATCTGGGGCATTGGGGGCTCTCCGTGCTGGCGCGGGGTGTCTTGCGCGCCACGCAGACCCTCATTGCAGCGCCGAGGCCAGCGGCCGCGAAGCGTGAAATCACCGCGCTGCGACGGGTTTGCGACGAGCGCCGCGGGGTCGCCAGCGACGCGTCGGCGCCCCGCTCGACGCGTCGACGCGTCGTTCGCATGCACCGGGGGCCGTGGGCGTGGTGGGATCGAAGCGGCGACGCGCTACCGCGGCTGCGCGGGGGAGGGCGTGACGGGCGTGGCGACGGGCTGCGGGGGCTCCGCGGCGGCGCGCTTCGCCTTGCGCGCGGGCACGTACGTCGACGAGAGCGCGGGCACGGTGGGGTCGTCGGCGCGCATGCGCGAGGCGGCGCCGAGGAGCTCGCGGAGCTCGTGCACGAGCCGCCCGCACGACGGCGCGAGGTTGGAGCGCAGCGCCTGCTGCGAGCGGCGGCCCTTCGCGCGCACGTCGGCGCTGTCGATGGCGCCGCTGGCCGACGCGATGAGCGCGTCGAGCGTCGCGTCGTCGAGGCCCATGTCGCCGCGCAGCTCCGCGGAGACGTTGGCCCGCACGTGACGCGCCCGCGCGATCGTGCGCTCGTGGGCGCGCACGCGGTGGCCCACGAGCTCGACGGGCGAGAGCGAGCGCTCGATCGCGGCGCTCACGGTGGGGTCGGCGGTGAGCTTGCGGACCGCGCGCCGGGCCTCGCGCCGCTTCGCGGGGGTGATCGCCTCGGCGGGGTCGGGCGTCGCCGAGGCCACATCGATCACGGCCGATTGGGCGACGTGGGCCGAGAGGTCGGGCACCATGGCGAGCACGAGCTCGAGGCCGTAGCGCGCGCGCATCGGGCCGTAGCTCCCGACCTTGTGCGCGAGCACCCACGGCGAGAGCGCGAGCAGCACGCGCACGTACTCGGCGGCCACGTCGCGCGGCGAGACCCTGGCGCCGAGGCCGTTGGCGGTCTTCTCGGCGATCGACCTGACGAAGAACGCGCGGTCCTTCTCCGAGAGCGACGCGAGGTAGAGGCGCAGCAGCTCCAGTACGCGCGCGCGCAGCGTCTTGCGCACCTCCTCGTCCGACGACGTCTCGGCGTCGTTGGCGACGGCCACGTGCGCGGCCTGGGTCTGGGTCCGGGTCTGGGTCTGGGTGAGCGCGGCGTTGTGATGGGCCATGGCATCGACTCCTTTCGATCGAAGGGGAGGGGAGAGGGAGGCGACAGCGAACCGCCGCCTCCCGCTTCTCTCATCGGATCGGGCGCGCCGAGCCTTGAGTCCGCGCGAGGAGAAATCCTCGTGCCCCTGCGCTTCGCGTGCTATCGAGCGCGGGCGATGACGCTGACCCGCCGCACGTTCATCAAGCTCGCCGGGGCCGCGGCCGCCGCGGGTTGCGCCCCCGACGACGAGATCGCGGGGCTGCCCGACGACGCCGGTCCCGATCAGGTCTTCGACGCGATGCCCGGCGAGCTCGACACGCCCATCGGCGACGACGACGCGGCGGTCGCGCCCGACGCGGGCGCCGAGGCCGACGCCGACACCCCGATCGACGCCTCGCTCGACGCCGACACCGACGCGGGCCGTGACGCCGGCCTCGACGCCGGGCGAGACGCTGCCAGGGACGTCGTGACGGACACCGGCCCGCGCGTCGACGCCGCGAGGGACGCGGGGGTGACCGTGACGGGCAACCCCGACTTTCGCGGGCTGCCCGAGCGGGCGGGGCAGTTCCCGATCGGGGTGATGGCGGGCGACGCGACGGACACGTCGGTGATGTTCTGGACGCGCTACGACGGCGACGGCGCCGTCACGCTCCGCGTGCTCGAGATGGACGGGAGCCGCATCACCGCGGTGCGCTTCAACGGCCGGGTCACGCCCTCGGGCGCGGGCTTCGTGCGCGCGATCGTGACGGGGCTGCGGGCCAACAGGCAGCACCTCTACGCCTTTCTCGTCGGGCCGCCCGAGCGGCCCACGGGGCGCAGCGCGGTGGGGCGCGTGCAGACGGCCCTCGGCGCCGACGCGCTCCGCCCGATCGTGTTCGCGGGCACGTCGTGTACGAACCAGTCGAAGCGGCCGTTCCCGGTGCTCCAGCACGCGGGGTCGCGCACCGACCTCGACTTCTTCATCCACGCGGGCGACCACACGTACACCGACCACGGCGACAACGCGATCACGCTGGCGCAGTACCGAACGAAGTACGTCGAGAACTGGTCGTCGGCGGGGCTGCGCGCGCTGCACCGCTCCACGGGCATGTACCTCACGTGGGACGACCACGAGGTCGCCAACAACTGGAACCCCGAGGCCATCGGCGCCGCGCGCCTCGCCGCCGCGAGGCAGGCGTTCTTCGAGCACCGCGCGACGCGCCATGACGCCGCCGACCCGAACCGCATCTGGCGGAGCTTCCGCTGGGGACGCACCGCGGAGATCTTCATCCTCGACTGCCGCAGCGAGCGCCGCCCCTCGACGCGCTCGTCGAACCCCTCGCACACGTCGGTGTACATCTCCCGCGCGCAGATGGACTGGCTCAAGGCGGGCCTGCGCGCCTCCCCCTGCGTGTTCAAGTTCATCGTCAACTCGGTGCCCATCGTCGACCGCGGCGGCGCCGGCAGCGACAACTGGAACGGCTACGCCTCGCAGCGCCGGGAGATCCTCAACCACATCGCGAACCACGGCCTACGGGGCGTGGTGTGGCTCTCGGGCGACGTGCACTTCGGCGGCGTCTGCCAGGTCGAAGACACGGGCCCCTGGAGCAACATCTGGGAGGTGGTGATGGGCCCCGCGGGCGCCGACCGCGACGGCCGCCCCGACATCCGCCCGTCGCAGTGGCCCGTGCTGGTCTACGGCGTCCACAACTACACCGTGCTGCGCGCGGACCCGACGACGCGCACGCTCTCGGTGGAGTTCATCAACGCCGCGGGCAACCGCATCGCCGGCAGCGCGTGGTCCCACAGGTTCTGACGGTACACGACGTGGGAGCTTCGTGGCCCCCACCCGCGCTGCCGCGCGCCCCGCCCCCGCCTCGGGGGCGGAGCTCAGCGCGCCGAAACGAGTGCGATGCGCTGCGAGCGTCGCGCAGGCACCCATCGCTGCGCGGACGGCGCTACGTCCTCGCTCCCGGTACCCACAGCTCCGCCCCCGAGGCGGGGGCGGGGCGCGCGGCAGCGCGGGTGGGGGCCGCGAAGCTCCCACGTCGCCTGTCGGCGGGCTACGCGCCGAG
>JBDHVF010000263.1:0-9572 GCA_039809605.1 Polyangiales bacterium
CGAGCGCGTCGCGCGCCGCGAGCTCGCGCTGCGGCTCGCCAGCGCGCGTCGAGAAGGTGCCGTCGCCGAGGAGCCAGAGCGGCGCGCGCCCCGCCACACCTTCGGTCAGGTCGAGCGCAGAGGCGCCATGGACGGAGTCGTCGGGCATGTGAGGGTCCCTCCCTGTGAGGACGAGCGGTCATGGTACGCGCGCGCCGCGCCCGTTGGAAGCGCCCGCCGGGGGCCACGAATTCGCACGCGCGCGCGCCGCTGCGGTATACCCACGGCGAGACTCGTGAGCGACCGCAACGACCCGCCGCGCGACGACCAGGGCCACGTCATTCACGTGGACTTCGGCGCGCGCCGACGCGCCGAGGACGTGGTCGTTCGCACGCCTCCCGGCGACCGCTCGCCCGAGCGCGACACGGTCACCCGCACGCTCACGCGCGCCGAGGTGTCTGACGCCTTTCACGTCGACGCGCGGCGCCTGCGCTCGTGGGAGCGCGCGGGCATCGTGGTGCCGAGCGGTCGCTCGGGCGACGAGCCCGTGTACACCTTCGCCGACCTCATCGCCGTGCGCACGGCGCGGGGGCTCGTCGAAGCGGGCTTTCCGACGGCGCAGATCCGCAGGGCGATCGAGGCGCTGCGCCTGCGGATGCCCGAGCTCACGCAGCCGCTCACCGACGCGCGCGTCTCGCCCGAGGGCGCCAGGCTCGTGGCCCGCGCCGAGGGGGCCCGCTTCGACCCGATCACGGGCCAGCTCGTGTTCGACTTCGACGTGAAGGCCCTGCGCGATGACGTGGTGCGCGTGCTGCGCCCCAGGGTCACGCCCCGCCAGCAGGAGGCCTACGAGCTCTACCTCGAAGGGCTGCGCCTCGACGAGGACGAGACCACGCGAGGGCGCGCGGAAGAAGCCTACCGCAAGGCCATCGAGCTCGACCCGGGCCTCGCGACGGCCGTGACCAACCTCGGCAACCTGCGCCTCGTGGCGGGCGACCGCGACGAGGCCGAGGCGCTCTACCGCCGCGCCATGGCGGCCGACCCCTCGCAAGCGGAGGCGCCCTACAACCTCGCGTACCTGCTCGTCGAGCGCGGCGAGCACCAGGGCGCCGTGGGCCTCTTCGAGAAGGCCATCGCGCTGCGGCCCGACTTCGCCGAGGCGCACTTCAACCTCGCCATGGCCCTCTCGGAGCTCGGCCAGCGCGAGCGCGCCCGAACGCACTGGGGCCAGTACCTCAAGCTCGAGCCCCGCGGCCCGTGGAGCGCCCTCGCGCGCCAGCACCTCAACGGGTGACGAGCCGCGCGAGGTCGAGCGACTGGAGCAGGGCCTTGTGAACGGGGCGCTTGGCGTCCCAGAACACCCGCGCTTCGAAGAACGCGCGGGCCTCGGGTGACGCGAGCGCCCGCTGCGCCGCGCGCGCGTCTCCCTCGCGCTCGAAGGGCAGGAAGTAGCACGTGTCGTCGAAGAGCACGGGCGCGCCCTCGTGCGGCCCCACGAGCGTGAACGCGAGGCGCTTGTGCAGCCCCGAGACGGCCACCTTCCACGGCGCGAAGCTGTAGGGCCCCACGCCGAAGACCGCGAAGGGAGGCTGCGCGCGGTAGATCGAGCTCCTCCGCGCGTCGAGCGGGCCTCGGTGCGCGGTGAGGTAGGCCCAGGTCGCCGGGGCCGTCTTCGCGAGCGCGAGGGTGTCTTCACCGGGGCGCCGCTGCGTGACGATCACCGCGCGCCGTGGCGACGTTCGCCCGAGCGCCACGTCGGTGCCCTTGAGCAAGGGATAGCGCCGCTCGGCCTCGATCACGACCTCGTCGCCGCGCCCGTTGCGCCAGCGGCCGTCGCGCGCGGTGAGCTCCATCACCGCGGCGCAGTCGTGCTTGATGCCCGAGCGCCACTCGGGCTCGGAGCGCCCGGCGAGGTGGCGCGTGGCCTCCCACGCGGCGAGGTCCGCGACGAGCGCGCCGTCGACGAGGCCCATGCGCGCCGCGGGATCGCGCGCGTCGAGGCTCGCGTACACGGGCGCCACGCGCTCGCCCGCGCGCGTTTCGAAGACGAAGAGGCACGCGCCCACGGCGGCGCCGAAGTGCTTCGACGCGTCCACGCGCCAGAGGCCGTGCGCGGTGAGCGCGCGCCCTCGCGACCACGCGTGCTCGACGACCCTGCGCGCCACGGCCTGCTTGCAGAGCACGGCCACCACGGCGCCGCGGCCGTCGAGCGCGTCGACGAGGCGCGTGAGCATCCACTCGGAGACGTCGAAGTTGGCGCGGCCCGTGACCGCGTCGAGCCCTCGCAGTGCCTTGTAGTTGGTCTTCGCGGGGAGGTTCCTCGACCCGAGCGCCCCGAGGCTCGCGCTCGTCACCCACGGGGGGTTGCCCACGACGAGCAGCGGCTCGGGCAGGCGCGAGAGCTCGTGGTGCCAGTCGGTCGAGAAGAAGTCGGCGACGGTGACCTCGGCGCCCGCGACGGCCTCCCGCGCGCGCGCCGCGTACGCGGGGTTGATCTCGTAGCCGCGCAGAAGGGCCTCGCCGAAGCGCTCGCGCGCGGCCACGAGGAAGGCCCCGACGCCGCAGGTGGGCTCGACGACCGCCGCGGGCGGCGCGCGGAGCGCGCGGGCGAGGACGTCGACGCAGGCGCGGGCGAGGTCGGGCGGGGTCTGCCAGTCGCCGTACTCGACGCGGGCCGCGGTCACGGCGCGCGGTACACCGTGACGGACCGGATGAACACCGGGCGCTCGGGGCGGTCGCTCTGCCCGCGCGGCGCCGAGGCGATCTCGTGCACGAGCTCGGTGGGCGCGCAGCGGCCGAAGATCGAGTAGCTGCCGTCGAGGTGGGGCGTGGAGGCGTCGGTGATGAAGAACTGCCCGCCGTTGGTGTTGGGCCCGTGGTTCGCCATGCAGAGCAGGCCCGGCGCGTCGTGGCCCATCACGTTCTCGTCGCGGATCTCGTAGCCCGTGCCGCCGGTGCCCGAGCGCAGGAGGTCGCCGCCCTGGATCATGAAGCCCGGGATCACCCGGTGAAAGATCGACCCGTCGTAGAAGGGCCTGCGCGTCCACTGCGCGGCGACGGGGTCCCAGAACTCGCGACGGCCGCGCGCGAGGCCCACGAAGTTCGCCACCGTGTTGGGCGCCTGCGCCTCGTCGAGCGCGCACCGAACGAGGCCGCGCGAGGTGTTGACGTTGGCCATCAGGCGCCCCGAGCCGGTGACCCCTTCGGTCGCCTCGTCGAGCGTGAAGCGCCCGCCGCGGGGGTCGGGCGACGTGGGCTCGCGCACGCGGGCTTCGATCGGCGCGCCGTCGCCGTCGCCGTCGCCGTCGCCGACCACCGCTGCGGGCTCGCTCGGCGCGGGCGCTTCGGTCGCGACCGAGGCCGTGGCGACGGGCGAGGGAGAACGCTGCGCCCACCAGACGCCCGCCGCGGCGAGCGTCGCGACGCCGAGGATCGCGGGCACGAGCATGCCCGACGAACCCTTCACCTCGGGCGACGGGTGCGCGGGCGGCGCCGCGAACGACGGGTGCACGGGCATGCCCGCGCCGCCGAGGCCCTGCACGGCCACGGTCTGCACGGGCACGGTGCTCGCGACGTGCGGAGAGGGAGGCGCGGCCGCGATCGCCTCGGTGCGCGCGACCGCCGGCGTCGCGGACAGCGGGCGGGTCTCGGGCATCGAGGGGGCGGTGCCCAGCAGCGCGAGCAGCGGCGCGACGGCCTCGCCCGCGTCGGCGAAGCGCGCGTCGGCGTCGCGCGCGACGCAGCGGGCGAACCACGCGTCGAAGCCCGCGGGCACCAGGGCCGCGACGCCGAGCTCCGCCGCCCGCTCGCTCGCCGAGGGCAGCGCGTTCACGGCAACCTCCATGAGGAGCGCGGTGACGTTGAACTCCTCGGCGTTGCCCGCGCGCCAGTAGGCCTTGCCCGTGAGGGCGTAGAACGCGAGGAGCCCCAGGGCCCACACGTCGGTCGCGGGCTTGATGCGCGCGCCCGTCTGCGCCTGCTCGGGCGCGAGCCACAGGGGAGAGCCGATGGCGCGCGTCGAGGTGGCGGCGGTGCGGTCCTGCGCGATGAGCCGCGCGATGCCGAAGTCGAGCACCTTGAGCACGAACGCGACGCCGCGGATGCGCGACTCGGCGACGAAGAGGTTCTCGGGCTTGAGGTCTCGGTGCACCACGCCCGCGCGGTGGGCCTTCGAGAGCGCGTCGCCGAGCTGGTCGAAGAGGGCCGCGACCTCGTCGCGCGGCAGCGCCCCGCGGCGGCGCACCCGGTCGCCCAGGCTCTCGCCGCGAAGGAGCTCCATCGCGAGCCACGGCGCGCCCGTCTCGTCGTCGACGCCCGCGCCCACGACCTCGACCACGTGGTCGCTCTCGATGCGAGAGCCCACGCGGGCCTCGAGCGCGAAGCTCTCCCGGTTGCGCGCGTCGTCGACCACGCCGGGCAGCAGCACCTTGAGCGCGCGTTCCTTGCCGGTGGAGAGCTGCTCGGCGACGTAGACCGCCCCCATGCCGCCCTCGGCGAGCGCGCGCACGATGCGATAGTCACGAGCGAAGACGGTGCCCGGCGAGAGTTCGAGGCGCTTCATCGCGCGCGAGTCTACGCCGCCGGGGCTCAGTGAGGAGCGCCGCCCGACGATCCGCCCGACGATCCGCCCGGCGGGTTGTTGGCGTCTTCGAAGACGCCGCCGCCCGAAGAGCTCGTGCCCGACGCGCTCGGGGGCTGCCTGCGCACGCGGTCGCGCAGGGCCGACCAGGGGCCGCCGCCCGACTCGTTCTCGCCGACGCCCCACTCGCCGTTGATCCGGTCGTTGGTGATGTTGTCGGCGTTGGTGTCCTTCCAGAAGAGGAAGTAGCCGCGGCCCGTGAGGGGCTGGAGGCGCCCGCACGCGGCCTGGCTCTCGGTCCACGAGAAGCGCATGAGGTTGCCCGTCACGCGGCCCTCGATGCGGCCCGTGGCGTGGCATGCGGCGCGGTCGTACTCGTACTGGCCGATGACCGTGTCGCCCTGCTGGTCGAGGTAGAGGTCGCCGATCTGCGGCGAGTGGTAGCTGCCCGTGAAGGTCTCTCCGTCGGGCATGGGGCCCTGGGTGATGTTCACCGCGCGGCCGCTCACGGGGTCGTTGTCGGAGTGATAGACGTAGTTCGTGTGGATGCGCCCCGAGGAGCTGCACCCGAACGCGGACAGGGCGAGGAGCAGGGTGACGGTCGTGCGGGTCATCGCGCGGAACTCCCTCTGAGAAGGTGAAACCGCCGCGGAGCATAGAGAAACCCGCGCACCGTGGGGAGCACGAAATTGCCCGCGTGGCGCGCGCCCCCGCGTGATACGCCTCGGGCGTGTCCTCGCCCCCTCCCGACCGCCGGGCCGACCGGCTCGACACGCTCGCGGAGACGCTCTCGTTCGCCGTTCCCGTGACGGTGGCCGCGTGGGGCGCGGGCGCGTCGATGGGCTTCTACGACTCGCCCGAGCTCGCCGCCGCGGCGCAGGGCGTCGGCGTCACGCACCCGCCGGGGCATCCCCTCTGGGTCGTGTGCGCGGCCGTCGCGTCGATGGTGCCCGTGGGCACGCTCCCCTTTCGCCTCGCGCTGATGTCGGGCCTCTGCCTCGGGGTCATCGGCCGGGTGGTGTACGGCGTGGCGAGGGGCCTCGCGCGCGAGGTGCTCGCCGCCGAGTCTCCCTCGCGCGGCGACCGCGCCCTCACCGCGCTCGCGCCGCTCGCGGTGGCGGTCTCGACCACGGTGGGCCCCGCGGTGCTGCGCCAGGCCACGCGCGTCGAGGTGTACGCCCTCGCGGGCGCGCTCGCCGTGGCGACCCTCGGGCTCGCGTGCTCGAAGACGCTCTCTCCCGCGGTGAGGGCGCGCGCGTCGGTGCTGCTCGTGGCGCTCGGCGGCGCCAACCACCACTTCATCGCGCTCACCGCGGCGCCCGTCGCCCTCGCCACCGTGGTCGAGCGGCTGCGCGCGGGCGACACGCAGGCGAAGCTGCGCGCCCTGGCCGCGTGGGCGCCGCTCGGCGCGCTGGGCCTCGCGCCCTACGCCCTGCTCTTTCTGCGCGCGGACACGTCGGCGAGCCTCGTGCGGGTGCACACGCTGGGAGACTTCGCGTGGACCGTCTCGGCGCGTGCGTTTCAGAAGAACGTGGGCGGCGGCGTGCCGGGCACCTTCGGCGAGCACGTGCTCGACGTGCTCGACGTGGTGGGCGCGTCGCTCACGCCCTTCGGCATCGTGATGGCGCTGGCGGGCACCTTCCTCGCGCTGCGCGCCGCGCGCGGACAGGCGCTCCGCGACGACGTGCTGCGGCTCTTCGGGCTCGCCACGTCGGTGTGCCTCGCGCGCGCGGCGCTGGGTTTCGTGGCGGGCAACCCCGACGCCGCGGGCTACCTCGTGCCCGGCGTCGCCGCCGTGGCCTGCCTCACGGTGCCCTTCCCCGCGGTGGCGTGGAGGGTGATTCGCGCGGCGCCCGCCGCCCCCGAGGGGCCGTCTCCCTCGGCGCGGGTGGCGCTCGTGGCGGCGCTCGTGGGGCTGCCGCTCGCGCTGCCGGTGTACCTCGTCTACGCGGGGCTGCGAGAGACGGCGCCCGACCGCGCGTACGTGGCCGAAGACGCCGCCGACGCGCTGCTCGCCCCGCTGCCGCCGCGCGCCGTGGTGCTCGCGTACGCGCCCGAGACGGCCTTTCGCGCGCGCTACGCCTGGCGCGTCGAGGGCGAGCGCCCCGACGTGACCGTGGTGCCCGTACCGTTCCTCCCCTACCCCGGCATGAACAACACGCTGCTCGCGCGCGACGCCGACCTCCTGCCCCTGGTGCGCGACTACCTCGCGCACGGCGAGGCCCGCCTCGACGCCGTCGCGGCGCTCGCGGCCCTGCGCCCGCTGCGCGTCGAGATCGACCCGATGAACGTGCTCGCGATGACGCCCTACCTCGTTCCGCGGGGGCTGCTCGCCGAGGCGCGCGGAGAGCCCACCACCCTCGCGTCGGTGCGCGCGAGCGCGGCGGCGCACTTCGCGGCCCTCGACGCCCTCACCGCGGCGATGGCCGAGGAGCCCGGCGGCGGACGCGACCCCAAGTCGTCGGAGCTCGTGCTCTGGCGCAACTACAACGACGCGGTGTTCTTCGCGGCGCGAGGGGCGCGCACCGAGGCGGCGGGCTCGATCCGAAGGGCGCTCGAGCGGGCCCCGCAGGCGCAGGAGCTCCTCGGGCTGCGCGACGCGCTCGCCGCGCCGGGCGAGGGCGGCGTCGACGTCAGGCCCTTCGTCGTGGGAGCACGTTCGCGGTGACCGCGACGGCCGTCGCGGGCAGCGGCCCGTCGTCGGTGAACCACGGGGCGTCTTCGCCGGGGTCGCGCAGCACGCGGGGCGTGCCGTCGAAGTTCTTGCGCCCGCCCGGCACGAAGAACGTACGGAGCACGTAGGCGATCATCGAGGGCTCGTCGAGGCGCGGGTCCATGCTGGGGGCCACGACGCGGGCGTGCTCCTCGCGCGCGAGGCTCCAGTGCAGCGTGGGCTTGAGGTGGTGGATCGTGTGGAAGCCGTTGTTGAACGTGAACCAGTTGATCACGCGGCCCACGAAGTTGCGCGAGTGGTTCCACGGGCTCTGCGCGTCGCAGCCGTCGTGCTGGAGGAGGTTCATCGTCACGATGCCCCAGGCCGCGTACTGCCACGGCAGCACCACGTAGAGCAGGGCCTTCCTCCAGTCGAGCGCGAGCAGGACCCCGAGGGCGACCGCCATGCACGCGGTCTCGACGAGGAGCTGGCGCGTGAAGCGCGGGCGGCGCCTCGCGGCGAACTTCGCGTAGTTCCACTCGGCGCCCATGATCGACGTGCTGATCGACGCGGTGAAGAAGAAGAGGTTCAGCGCGTGGATGCGGAAGCGCGCCTTGTCGGTGCGCATCACGTCTCGCACCGTCTCGGCGTGGCGGTGGTGGCTGAGGTTGTGCCCCGGCAGGTACGAGCTCACCGGGTGGCCGTACGTGAGCGTGAGCACCACCTGCCAGAGGTTGTTCATCCACCGCGCGTGGAACACCGGGCAGTGCACCGCGTTGTGCGTCGCCACCGCGCCGAGAAAGGCCCCCATGCACGTCAGCGCCACGAGCGGCGCGGCGACCCAGGGGTTCGTCGGCGCGAGCACCCACTGCAACACCACCAGCGCGTACCAGCCGCCGATGATGAACAGCGTGCGACGGTCGGCCTTGTATCGCAGGATCTTCGTCGAGCTCACGACACTCCTCCTCGGAGGGGCAGTGCCTATCAGAAATCGAGCTTGTCCACTACGCCTCGACCGGTGCGTAACGCTCGTGGCGGTGACTCGACGGTCGGCGGTGCTACTGTCGGCGCCATGACGGCAACCCGTGAGGTCCTGACCCTCCCGCTGCGGAGCGCCCCCCCGTGGCTCAACTCCGCGGTGCTCGGCGTGGGCGCGCTCTCGACCGCGATCTTCGTGCTGGCGTTCTCTCGCACGGCGTTCTCGCCCGCGCTGGGAATCCTGCCGGGCGTGACGGCGGGGGTGTTCCTCGGCAGCGCGCTCGCGGCCCGCGCCCGTCGGCGCGGCGCGACGGTGGTGCTCGAAGCGGGCGTACGCAAGCTCGACGTGCGCGACCCCGCGCAGACGCTCGACGTGCTCGACCTCACGGCCCCGTACTCCGCGGTGCTGCTCGTCGATCGCAAGCCGGGGCGTCGCATGCTGGTGGTCGGACAGCACGGCGACCCCGTGGTGGTGCTCGAGCTCGGCGCGAACGCCTCGGAGATTCCCGACGCGTGGAAGACCCGCTCGCTCACGCTCGACCTCGAGAGCCTGGCGCTCTCGCCCGCGTCGCCCAACGTGGTGGCGCTGGCCGAGGGCCACACGCTCGACCCGCTGCTCGCGCACCTCGCGCCCACGCTCGACGCGCACACGCCCTGGATCTCGCAGCCCACGGCGACGGGCGCGACGTTGCAGGTGGCCGCGGGCGAGCTGCGGCTCGGGCCGCGCACGACCCCCCTCGACGCGACGGTGAAGGCGGTGAACTACGCGGTGCAGACGGGCGGCGTGGCCGTGGCGGGCCTCGGGCTCGTGCAGGGCGACGAGGGCTCGGTGCTGCTGCTCGCGTGCGAAGACGCCGTGGTCGAGAAGGGCGCCGTCGCGGGCAACCTCACGCCCGACGCGTACGTGCCGCTCGCGGTGTTCGAGCTGGTGCGGGTGGTGGCCGAGTCGGGGCCCTCCCCCCGTCCCCCTCCCGCGGACGCGGGAGGGGGTGCCTCGAAGTAGCCTGCATACCCTCACCCCCCGCCCTCTCCCGCGAGGTCGCGGGAGAGGGAGCGCTGCCGCGCATCGACCGCATGGGTTGTTCGTCGAATTGCTCGCGCGATGTCAGCGCCGTCGTCGCTGCGCGGTCGATCGCACCGCACGCAGACGATCGGCGGCAGCGCGGCCGATCGCACCGCACGCACACGATCGGCGGCAGCGCGGTCGATCGCACCGCACGCAGACGATCGGCGGCAGCGCGGTCGATCGCATCGCACGCAGACGATCGGCGGCAGCGCGGTCGATCGCACCGCACGCAGACGATCGGCGGCAGCGCTCCCTCTCCCGCGACCTCGCGGGACCTACGTGGTCGCGACCACCCCTTCGGCATCGAGCCTGATTTC